>JAILHT010000032.1 GCA_024695665.1 Lachnospiraceae bacterium | reverse complement strand
TAAAAGCTTCTGCAACAGGTGCTGTCAGCGGATATCAGATTAAATATCGTCCTTCATCCGGAAAGTGGAAGACTGTAAAAGTAAGTGGAAAGAAATTGAACAAGACCATTAAGAATTTAAAAAAAGACAAGACATATCAGGTAAAGATACGTAGCTACTATACTTACAGGGGCAAGAAGCTTTATTCATCTTGGGGTAAGACCAAAAAAGTGAAATTGAAGTAATTGACAGGAATTAATTAAATCCTGCTTTGCTTTTTGTTATGCAACCCTTAGTGGAGTATATGAAAATAAAACGTCCATATCTTTTTATAAAGACCCTTGAGGATGTCGGCACTTGATTCGCGTTCTTTGCGAATCTTAGTACCGCTACATCCGATGGAGCGGGAGCGCGTCTTATAAAAAGATATGGACGTTTAATATTTCCAAATAATACATAAGGAATAGATTATCACTAGATTCGTGAAGTACCTCATCAAGTGCTAATGTATGGTTCGCACTAAGCTCGAAAGTACCTCGCTAAGTGCTCTACACAACAAAAAAAGGACCACAAAAGTAGTCCTTTAAATCCATCTCTATAAAAAAGCTTCCTAAGCTCTTTCAACCTTGCCACTCTTTAAGCATGTTGTACATACATACATTCTCTTAGGTACACCGTTTACCTTACAACGAACAGACTTGATGTTTGACTTCCAAATTCTATTTGATCTTCTGTGAGAATGGCTGACATTGTTTCCGAAATGAACTCCCTTACCACAAACTGCACATTTTGCCATGGTTTCTACACCTCCTCATATTAGATTTCGCCCATGCATTCCATAGGCTCACAACATGATGATATTATCAGATATGAATAAAGATTGCAACTACTTTTTTATTTTTATCTTTAATTTATATGTCCCTTATGCTATTATTAGCGTGATACTGCTAACGAGATTAAAAATCTCCTATATATGTGGTACAGACTCACATATATTATAGAAGTAAAGTCTGTATATGGTGTGAATATGAAGGGACAAATTGAGAACGGTCTTGGTCGAATAATGATAGACAACGAAGTTATCGCTTCATATGCAGGAGCAGTCGCAGTAGAGTGCTTCGGTATTGTAGGCATGGCTTCCGTCAATATGAAGGACGGACTGGTTAAGCTTTTAAAGAAGGATTATATAACTCACGGTATAAATGTTACAGTTGACAATGACAATAAAATACATATCGATTTTCATGTTATAGTCGCTTATGGGGTCAGCATACCGACTGTCTCCGACAATCTTATTGAAACAGTAAAATATAAAGTTGAGTCCTTCACCGGAATGGAGCTTTCGGAAGTGAATATTTTTGTAGAAGGAATAAGACAGATTGATTAAGGAGGCAAAGGCAGTGGAAACTACCTCAATAAATGCGGAACTTCTCGCCAAGATGTTTTTGGCAGGTGCTAAGAATCTTGACGCAAAAAAAGAATGGATAAATGAATTAAACGTATTTCCGGTACCTGACGGAGATACAGGAACAAATATGTCGGCTACAATAATGTCAGCCGCAAAAGAGGTTATGGCTCTCGAGAATCCTGATATGAAATCTCTTTCAAAAGCGATGTCATCAGGTTCATTAAGAGGAGCCAGAGGAAACTCGGGTGTTATTTTATCACAGCTTTTCAGAGGCTTTACAAAAGCAATTAAAGAGTATGACGAAGTGGATGTGGAGCTTCTTGCCGTAGCTTGTGAAAAGGCTGTAGAGACGGCTTATAAAGCTGTTATGAAGCCGAAGGAGGGAACTATCCTCACGGTTGCGAAGGGAGTTTCGGTTAAAGCAAGGGAACTTGCTACAGAGACAACCGATGTTGTATATTTTGCAAACTGTCTTGTTGCTGAGGCCGACAGAGTATTGGCACTCACACCTGAGATGCTTCCTGTACTTAAACAGGCAGGTGTAGTTGATTCCGGCGGACAGGGACTTGTTCAGGTCTTAAAGGGCGGACTTGCCGTACTTGAGGGTAAAGAGCTTGACTTTTCGATTGAGGAAGAAAAGGAAGAAGTATATGAGTACGAATACAATGTTTCATTTACCGTTGTTCCTAAGAAGGATCTCTCAGGAGCAGATGTCAGCAAGATAAACAATCTTTTTGCAGAACTTGGAAATATCAACAACTGTGATACAAAGAATAATGTTATTGCTCTTGATATGGATACCGATGAACTTGGTGAGGTTATCTCAAAAGCTATGGTTTACGGATCTCTTGTAGAGATTAAGGCAGAGAACAAAAAGACTGATGCAAAAACAGTTGTCAAAGAGGAAGAGAGGGCAAATCTTGAGCCTGAGAAGGAGTACGGTTTTGTAGCTGTATCTATAGGTGAAGGACTTGCGGAGATTTTTAAAGGCCTGGGTGCGGATTATCTCATTGAAGGTGGTCAGACTATGAACCCAAGTACTGAGGATGTTCTCAATGCCATAAGCAAGGTAAATGCAAAAAATATTTTTGTATTCCCTAACAATAAGAATATTGTTCTTGCCGCAAATCAGGCAGCTGATCTAACGGAGGACAAAAATATCATAGTTGTTCCTACAAAGACAATTCCGCAGGGAATATCTGCTCTTATCAATTTTATTCCTGAGCAGTCTCCTGAAGAGAACAAGGAACGTATGATGGAAGAGATATCACTTATAAAGACAGGTCAGGTTACATATGCTGTAAGAGATACCGAGATTGACGATAAGGTGATTCATTCTGGAGACTATATGGGAATCGGAGATTCGTCCATATTGTCGGTAAACAAAGATATAAATGTTGCTATAGACGAGATGGTAAAGGCTATGGTGGATGATGATGCTTCAATGGTCAGCATTTACTACGGTTCAGATGTGACCGAGGATGATGCAAATGCTGTCTGTGATAAGCTTGTTAAAGATTATCCGGATCTTGAATTTGAGGTGAACTTCGGAGGCCAGCCGGTTTACTATTACATTTTATCAGTGGAATAAAAGTATGAATTTTGACACACCGATCAGAGAGATAAAAGGAATCGGTGAAAAAACTGAAAAGCTCATGAATAAGATAGGAGTATACACCGCCGGTGATATACTCCTTCATTATCCCAGAGAATACAGAAAGTTTGATTCACCGGTCAGCATAAGCAAGGCACAGTTAAATACCAAGGTAGCAGTATATGCGACGATTGCAACAAGACCGCTCTTAAGGCGAACCGCCAGGATAAATATTGTTATAGCTCAAGCGAAAGATGAGACCGGTAGACTTGAACTGGTATGGTTTAGGAGTGAATATATTGTCAATTCGTTAAAACCCGGAGAACATTATGTTTTTTGTGGCAGTATAGTAAAGAAAAACGGAAAGCTTCAGATGGATCAGCCCGAGGTATACACGGCTGATGAATACAAAAGGAAGATGGCTTCTTACCAGCCGGTCTATGCAAAGACGGCAGGGCTTACAAACAATGCAATACAAAAGACAGTAAAAACCTGCCTTGACTCGGTTGACATCCAAGGGGATTATCTGCCGGAGGATATAAGGGAACGAGAGTGCCTTGCAGAGTACAACTTTGCACTAGAGCAGATGCATTTTCCGGAGAATACCGAAAAACTTATAGAGGCGAGGAAGAGACTTGTTTTTGATGAGTTTTTTATGTTTATCTTAAGAATGCAGATTGAGAAGGGCGAGGCATCAAGGAGAAAAAATCCGTTTGGTATTAAGGACGATGGATTTATAGATGACATGGTAAAAAAACTCCCTTACGAACTTACCGGCGCCCAGCACAAATGTCTTAAGGAACTCAAAGGTGATATGGCTTCCGAATATGTCATGCAGAGACTTATCCAGGGGGATGTAGGAAGCGGAAAAACCATAATTGCTTTTTTGTGTATGGCATGGATGTCACATTTGGGATATCAATCTGCGCTCATGGCACCGACAGAAGTTTTAGCGAGACAGCATAAGGAATCCTTTGAGGATCTAAAGAAGATCCTTTCAATTGATTTTCCGGTCATCCTTCTCACGGGATCTATGACGGCAAAGGAGAAAAGGCTTGCCTACGAAGCGATGGAAACGGAAAAAAATGCAATGATAATAGGTACGCAGGCTCTTATTCAGGACAAAGCCGGATTCTCAAATCTTGCCCTTGTAATAACCGACGAGCAACATCGATTTGGCGTTAAACAGAGGGAGACACTTTCTTTAAAGGGCTTTAATCCACATATAGCAGTCATGAGCGCAACACCTATACCGAGAACTTTGGCAATCATTTTATATGGAGATCTGGATATTTCAGTCATAGATGAGGTGCCCGCAAAGCGCCTTCCGATAAAAAACTGCGTGGTGGATGAATCATACAGAAATACTGCAAACAATTTTGTTGTGAAAGAAGTGAGAAACGGACATCAGGTATATGTTATATGTCCGCTTGTCGAGGAGAGCGAGGGAATGGAAGGAAAGAATGTAAAAGACCATTCCAAAGAACTTCAAAAAAATCTTCCATCTGATATCAAGGTTGGAATGCTGCACGGCAAGATGAAGCCTAAGGAAAAGAATGCAGTGATGGAGGCTTTCGCAAGAAATGATATACAGGTACTTGTCTCAACAACGGTTGTCGAGGTAGGCGTAAATGTGCCGAATGCCACCGTGATGGTTATAGAGAATGCCGATAGATTCGGACTTGCCCAGTTACATCAGCTGAGAGGAAGAGTCGGAAGAGGCGATGCACAGTCATATTGTATAATGATGAATGCCTCGGACAGCAAGACAGCAAAGAAGAGACTTGATATTTTGAACAGATCAAACGACGGATTTGCAATCGCTTCGGAGGATCTGAAACTCAGAGGGCCGGGAGACTTTTTTGGAATCAGGCAGAGCGGAGACTTTGTTTTTGACATAGCTGATATCTATCAGGATGCAGATATATTAAAAGCCGCTTCAAATGAGGTGACGGACCTGTTAAAAAAGGACCCTTCTTTAAAAGAAGAGTCCCAAAGAAAACTTAAATATTATCTTACGCACGGTTATGAGAAAAAATATGACAATCTCAATCTTTGATATCAATCATCTATCTGTTTGAGGTCTCCAAGACCGGGATGCGCGATAAGCGAATAGTTTGAATAATATACCACAAAGCCGGGTGCAGCGCCGCCCGGTTTTTTTACGTTCTTTTTTTGAAGATAATCAATCTCAAGCTTATCGCTGTTTTTACCGGCGGAAAAATATCCTGCGAGCATTCCTGCCTCCTCGAAGGCTCTGTCCGGGAGCTCTTCGTTGTTTGCTTTCACTATGACATGAGATCCCGGCATCCCTTTTGCGTGGAACCACCAGTCGTTGCCGGTCGCAAGCTTGAAGGTCAGTTCGTCATTTTGATAATTGTTTTTTCCCACGTAGATATCATATCCGTCGGAGGAGATGAAGTGCATAGGCTTTGATTTGATCTTTGTCTTTTTGGCACCGCGTTTTCTCTTCATGAAGCCGTATTCTATGAGCTCCTCTTGAATCTGGGCCAGATCGTCTGTGTCTCTCGCCAAATCGAGAGAGGTAAGTATCGATTCAAGGTGAAGTATCTCATCAGAGGTGGTCTTAACGAGTTCTGTCATGGCCTCCTTTGTCCTTTTTAGCTTTGTGTATCTTTCAAAATACTTTTTCGCATTTTCAGAGGCGGAGAGCGTATCATCCAGAGGAATTGTCATTTCCTCATTGGTGTAATAGTTTAACACGGTGATGGACTTGTCCCCCGGATTTGCTGAGTAACCGTAAGTGTGAAGCATCTCGCCGTATATTTTGTACTTCTCTCGCTTGTCTGTATCTTTAAGCTGTTTGTTTTGAAGAGCAAGTTTTTTTCTGTCACGTTCCAAAGTAGTTGTTATAATATGCCTGAGATCTGAGGACTTCTGATGAATTCTGTTGTAGATGTTTCTCTCGGCATAGTAGTTTTCAAGCACCTGTGATATGGTGTCGAATTCAACACACCGTTTATTCTCATATACAGAGGATTTGTAGGAGACAAAGGCAATCGGGGCATCATTGTCATAAACGATATTCGGATTGAATTTGCCCTCTTTTAAATCGTCTGTAAACCAAGTGAAATTGTTGTAAAGATGATGCTTTTCATCAGAGGAGAGTGATGCAGCCGGCATGTCAGCGTCGATTGAGCTTCTGTTTGAAATCTCATTTGCCGCCTCCGGACTTATTCCGGTATAGGAAAGATACATCGCCTTTGCACAGGTTTCCGGTTTGCTTAATGCAATCAAAAATTCTTCCTCGTTTGTATTCAGAGGATTGAATTTTTTTACCGTCTCCGGTATGAAATATTTCCTTCCCGGCAAAACTTCCCGGACAGAGCTCATGTTTGAGCCGACATGTTTTATGCTGTCAATAATTGTATCGTCCTCGTTTGCAAATATTATATTGCTATGTTTTCCCATAAGCTCGGCTATAAGCTTTTTGTGTTTTAGATCGCCCATCTCATCGAGATGCTCTATTGTAAATATTATTATTCTCTCAAGTGAAGGCTGCTCGATCTTTATGATTTTGCCGTTTCCTATATGTTTTCTTAAAACCATGCAAAAGTTTGGCGCTGTCATCGGACTCGGCTTGTTCTTGTCCGTGAGATACAAAAACGGGAGAGAAGCGTTTGCGGATATTGCAAGTCTTTTTGCTCCTTCTTTGGATTTTAATGTAAAAAGAAGCTCATCGTTTTCCGGCTGAGCTATCTTGGATATGCGTGAATTCAGTATTTCTCTATTTAATTCGTAAGTTAAGTTTGCCACTAATGTACCGTCGAATGACATGGCTAATCTCCTTTATTATTTGACTTTTTTGACCCTATTGACATATAATAATTTAGATTATGCATACATGTCAATGTATGATAGGCTATGCAAAATCAAATTTTGGAAAGGTCGTATGCGAAAATGGTTAAAAGCATGACTGGTTTCGGCCGCTTCGAGAATACGGTAAACGATAGAAAGTTTACGGTTGAAGTCAAAACGGTCAATCACAGATTTCTTGATACGAGTATCAAAATGCCAAAGAAATTCGGTATGTTTGAGAGCCGCATAAGAAATATTATAAAGGAATACCTCGAGAGAGGTAAGGTTGATCTTTATATAACATATGAAGATCTTGCGGAGGCTGATGAGTCAATAAAGTACAATTCTCACATCGCTTCGCAGTATATGAAGCATCTAAATGAGATGGCAGAGCAGTTTGGTCTCGAGAACGATATCAGTGTTGCCACACTTTCGAGATTTCCTGATGTTTTCACTATGGAAGAGCAGGAAGTTGATGAGAATACCATATGGGAGATTTTGGAGACTGCTCTAAGAGGAGCCCTTATAGAGCTTGTTGATGTAAGAGAGAAAGAGGGCGAGCAGCTCAAGAGAGATATATTATCTAAACTTGATGAAATGCAAAAATGTGTGGATTATATTGAAGCACGTTCACCTGAGATTATCGCAGAGTACAAACAGAAACTCACCGAAAAGATTGCAGATCTTCTCGAGAACAATCAGATCGATGACGGAAGGATTGCAGCCGAAGTCACAATATATGCTGACAAGGTATGTGTGGATGAGGAACTGGTGAGACTTAATACACATATAAAGGCAATGCAGGATGCTCTTTTAAACGATGAGTCTGTCGGAAGAAAACTTGATTTTATAGCTCAGGAGATGAACAGAGAGGCAAATACAACCCTCTCAAAATCCACAGATGTGGCTATAGCCGATATGGGAATCAATTTGAAAACTCTTATAGAGAAGATAAGAGAGCAGATACAGAATATAGAATAGGTGTAGTATGAACGGACTTATGAATGTTGGATTCGGAAATCTTGTGAATACCGGCAAGATACTTTCGATAGTGTCTTCAGATTCTGCACCGGCAAAACGTCTTGTAGCTTCTGCGAAGAAGGATGACAGGCTTGTCGATGCAACTTCCGGCAGAAAGACAAAAAGCGTTATATGCATGGAAGAGAATAAGGTTGTGATTTCCGCGTTGACTACGGATACGCTTCTTGCAAGAAGTAGAGAACAGAAATAAAACGGAGGAAGTATAATTGCAATCCCAAAAAGGAAATTTGATTATTGTTTCCGGTTTTTCTGGTGCCGGAAAAGGAACTTTGATGAAACGCCTAATTGACAAATATACTAATTCTTATGCGCTTTCCGTTTCGGCCACCTCGAGAAAACCGAGACCCGGAGAGGAAGACGGAAGAGAGTATTTTTTCAAGACGAAAGAAGAATTTGAGACAATGATCTCAAACGGTGAACTCCTTGAACATGCAAATTATGTAGGGAACTACTACGGAACCCCAAAAGAGTACGTGTTCAAAAAGATGGAGGAAGGCTATGATGTCATTCTCGAGATAGAGATTCAGGGTGCAATGCAGGTCAAGAAAATGTATGAGGATGCATTATTGATGTTTGTATCGACACCTGATGCAAAAACTTTAAAGACAAGACTTACCGGCAGAGGAACGGAGACTGAGGATGTCATAAACAGCAGACTAAAACGTGCCTGCGAGGAAGCAGAAGGCATTGAGAAATATGACTATCTCATAATAAATGACGATTTAGAGACAGCAGTGGATACGATTCATGCGATTTCGCAAAATGAACGTTTCAGAATTAGGAACAATTTAAAATTTATAAATAACATGAGAGAGGAACTCAAAGAGTTTAAGGAGGAAAAATAAATGTTACATCCGTCATATGTAGAATTGATGAAAGTTTTAAATCACGATGTTGTAGTAGGCGAGGAGCCTGTTGTTAACAGCCGTTATTCCATAGTAATAGCATCTGCAAAGAGAGCAAGACAGATTATAGACGGTGCTGAGCCGCTCATCGAGGACAGTGAGGGAAGAAAACCTCTTTCTGTTGCCGTAGATGAACTTTACACCGGAGAAGTTAAGATTGTAAACGACGATTCCGAAGAGTAACAGTTTATGAAACTTTTGTTTATATCTTTAGGGTGCGACAAGAATCTTGTCGACGCGGAAAAAATGCTCGGCCTCATTGAGGATGAGCATTTTGAAATTTGCGATGATGAAGCGGAAGCTGACATTATCGTGATAAATACTTGCTGCTTTATAGCGGACGCTAAGGAGGAAAGCGTCAATACTATCCTTGAGATGGCGGAGTATAAGCACAATGGCAATCTAAAGGCTTTGATCGTAACAGGATGTCTCTCACAGAGGTATCAAAAAGATATCTTGGATGAGATTCCGGAAGTTGATGCTGTTCTTGGAACAAATTCTTACGACGATATCATAAAAGCGATAGACAAAGCTTTAAAAAAGGAGAAATATCTTCAGTTTAAAGAATTGAAAGGTATACCGGAGGTGAGGTCAAAAAGAATACTCACAACCGGTGGTCATTATGCGCATCTCAAGATAGCAGAGGGCTGTGATAAGAATTGCACATACTGTATCATCCCTTCACTCAGGGGAAGTTACAGAAGCGTTCCTATGGAAGATGTCATTGCTGAGGCCGAAGCACTCGTTGCTGACGGTGCCAAGGAGATCATTCTTGTGGCACAGGAGACTACTCTTTACGGAGTCGATCTTTACGGCAGAAAATCACTTGGCTTGCTCCTTGATAAACTGAATGAGATACCCGGTCTTGTGTGGATAAAGATTCAGTACTGTTATCCGGAGGAGATAGATGACGATCTTATAGCTGCGATAAAGAGAAATGATAAGGTTTGTCATTATCTTGATCTTCCTATTCAGCACTGCTCCGATGATATACTAAGACGTATGGCAAGAAGAACCAACAAGGCTGATATTGTTGAAAAGGTCAAAAAACTCAGAGAAGAGATTCCGGATATATGTCTTCGAACGACACTTATTTGTGGATTTCCGGGTGAGACCGATGAGAATCATGACGAGCTTATGCGTTTTATAAACGAGATGGAATTTGACAGGCTCGGATGTTTTGCCTACTCGGCTGAGGAAGATACACCGGCTTTCTCTTTCCCGAATCAGGTTGACGAGGAGAAGAAGAAGGACTGGGTTGATGATGTTATGGTTTTACAGCAGGAGATTTCTTGTGATATCAACGAGAAATTCATAGGAAAAGAAATGTGGGCAATGATAGAGGGAAAGGTTGCCGATGAAAATGCTTATGTTGCAAGAACCTACAGGGATGCCCCGGGGGTGGACGGTCTCGTATTTGTAAATACAGACGAGATGCTTGTGACCGGGGATTTTGTCAAGGTCAAAATAACAGCGGCATTTGAGTACGATTTGATGGGGGAACTTGTATGAATTTACCAAATAAACTGACGTTGTTTCGAGTTTTGCTCATTCCGTTTTTTGTATATTTTTTGCTTTATGACAATTGGAGCGGATACGGAAACTATATAGCACTCGCAATTTTTATTATCGCGTCTTTGACTGATATGTTGGACGGAAAAATTGCCAGAAAATACAATCTTGTCACAAACTTTGGAAAGTTTATGGATCCTTTGGCTGACAAGCTTTTGGTTTCATCTGCTCTCATCTGCCTGGTTTCAAACGGTCAGCTTGCCACTTGGATTGTAATAATAATCATAAGCAGAGAATTCTTTATAAGTGGATTCAGAGAAGTAGCTGCTGATAACGGTATAGTGATTGCCGCAAGCTACTGGGGAAAATTTAAAACCACGTTCCAGATGCTTATGATTATTGTTCTCATTTTGAATGTAGACAATGTTTATTTCGGATATCTGGGGACAGCCTTAACTTATATAGCGCTTGCCCTTACGATTATCTCTATGGTTGATTATGTAGTTAAGAACAAATCGGTGCTTACCGAACAAAAATAGGAGGCCGTATGCGAGTTATAGCAGGAGAAAAGAGAAGCTTAAAACTTGTGGCGCCGGAAGGGCTTGACACAAGACCGACAACGGACCGTATAAAGGAAACTCTTTTTAATATTTTGCAGAGTGATGTGCCGGGGTGTTATTTTTTGGATTTATATGCGGGTAGCGGACAGATGGGCATTGAGGCACTCAGCAGAGGGGCAAACTATTGCGTTTTTGTGGAGAATGCAAAATCGCCTATCGAATGCATTGAAAAAAATATAAAGACATGTGGATATGAAAAAAAATCACAGATTATAAAGATGGATGTTCTTTCGGCATTACATTCACTTGAAGGAAGATACAGATTCGGGGTTATCTTTATGGATCCTCCATATGCGAAGGGCTTGGAAAAAGACATACTAAAATATCTCTCGGACTCATCTCTCTGTGATGAGGATACGATAATAATCGTTGAAGCGGATGACCATACCGATTTTTCTTATGCACAAGACATAGGACTTTCACTTTATCGTGTGAAAAAATACAAAACCAATATGCACGCATTTATGCGCATAAATAAATAATATTTGAAGGAATAAAAAAATGAAAAGAGCAATATATCCGGGCAGCTTTGATCCGGTAACTTTCGGACATGAGGATATGATCAGAAGATCGGCTGAAATTGTTGATGAACTTTATGTTGCAGTTCTCAATAACAGCTCAAAAAATCCATTGTTTTCAGTTAGTGAACGTGTTAGTATGTTATCAGAGTTGACTGCAGATATACCAAATGTTGTGGTGACAAGCTTCGATGGACTGTTAATCGACTATATGAAGGAAATCGATGCACAGATTATAGTCCGTGGACTCAGAGCAGTAACAGACTTTGAGTATGAGCTCCAAATTGCGGAAATCAATCGTGTTGAGTCACCTACCGTTGAGACTATTTTTCTCACGGCCAGCCCAAATCTTTCTTATTTGAGTTCAAGTATCGTAAGAGAGTTCGCTTCATACGGTGGGGATATCAGTAAGCTTGTACCTGCAAGATTTATCGACGCTATATATGCAAAATACGGCATAACAAAAAAGGAGCAAAAAATTGAGCAGTAGAATCGAACAAATAATTGACGAAATTGAAGAGTACATTGAAGACTGTAAACCGCAGGTGTTATCTTCCGGCTCAAGAATAATTGTAAATAAAGATGAGATCCTTGAGCTTATTGCTGAACTTAGGCAAAAAACTCCTGAGGAGATCAGAAGATATCAGAAGATTATTAGCAATCAGGAGGCAATCCTTGCGGACGCCAGAACAAAGGCTGATGAGATCTTGGCGCAGGCTCAGATTCAGACAAACGAGCTTGTCAGTGAGCATGAGATAATGCAACAGGCGTATGCTCAGGCAAACGAAGTTGTTATGGCATCAACCCAACAGGCTCAGGAGATTTTGAATCAAGCAACAAATGATGCCAACGCTATCAGAGAAAGCGCTATGGCTTACACGGATGATATGCTAAGGAACCTTGAAACGGTGATCAAGAGCGCTATAAATGAGAACAACAAGAGAGCAAGCCAGCTCGACCATTCTCTTCAGGAATATCTTGATGTTATAGTTTCAAACAGGGCCGAGATCAATCCTGTGCCGGCAGAACCACAACCGGAAAGCGCTCCGGCAAAGAATGCAGAAGAAAAGGCAGAACCACAGACTGAGACTTCAGCCGAATAATTGACATTATGACATCAGGCTTTAATAAGCTTGGTGTCTTTTTTAGCTTAGCGGATTACAAATTCCGATTTGGATAAAACGCTTCGCGAGAATTGATGAAAGGATATAAAATAATGGCAGTTTTAAAAGATTGTAAACCACAGAATGTATTTAAATATTTCGAGGAGATATGCAATATACCTCACGGTTCTTATCACATAGAGAAGATAAGCGATTACCTTGTGAACTTCGCAAAGGAGCATTCGCTCAAGTTTATTCAAGATGAGGACGGAAACGTTATCATTTTTAAGGATGCTTCAGCCGGTTATGAGAACAGTGAGCCTATAATCCTCCAGGGACATATGGATATGGTATGTGAGAAGGAAGCGGACTGCGATATAGATTTTGAAAAAGATCCACTCGATATTTATATCGATGGAGATCTGATCAAAGCAAAGGGAACCACATTAGGTGGAGATGACGGAATAGCAGTTGCTTACGCGCTTGCGATTCTCTCGGACGATTCTCTTAAGCACCCTGCTTTAGAGGTCGTTATAACCGTAAATGAGGAAGTTGGACTTCTAGGAGCAAACAGCATAGACTTGTCTGAACTCAAAGGCCATACTCTTATAAATATCGACTCTGAGAAGGAGGGAAGCTTTCTCACCAGCTGTGCCGGAGGTACTGGGCTCAATATGGAACTTCCCGTAAACAGAGTTTCAAGGGAAGGTCTTATGTGCAGCATCAAAGTTGATGGACTTTTAGGCGGTCATTCCGGCGGGGAGATCCACAATGACAGAGCAAATGCGATAATCACCATAGGACGTGTTTTAAAAGCGGTTGCCTCCGAAGCACCAATAGCTCTCGTGAATCTTTACGGTGGTTTGAAAGACAATGCAATACCAAGAGTCACGAATTGTGATTTTCTTATTGCCGAGTCAGATTTTGATACTGTGAAAGAGACTGTAAAAAGAGTATGTGAGGACCTTAAAGGTGAGTACAGAGTCTCGGATCCTGACCTTAATGTAACTTTAAAAAAGGGAGGCATCGAGAATAAGTTGGCAATTGATACATCTTCCCTTGAAAAGATATTATTCCTTTTAAGAAATATTCCTAACGGAGTTATGCATATGAGCATGGATATAGAAGGACTTGTAGAGACCTCATTAAATGCCGGAATCATGATGCTTGAGGAGGATGCATTCAAACTTGTGGATTCGGTTAGAAGTTCTGTGACATCAAGAAAATACGAACTCTGCGACAGACTTATATATCTTACCGAGTTTCTCGGCGGAGAGGCAGAACTTGAGGGAGATTATCCTGCTTGGGAGTACAAAGAGGAGTCACCGCTCAGAGATAAGATAGCTGAAGTTTATGAATATATGTACGGAGAAAAGCCTGTATTTGAGGCAATACATGCCGGACTTGAGTGTGGAATTCTCTCACCGAAAATAAAGGATATGGATGCAATCTCCATGGGACCGGATATGTATGATATTCATACACCATCAGAGAGACTTTCTATATCTTCTTCAGAGAGATGTTATTCTTTCCTAATACAGTTGCTTGCATCAATGAAATAATTTTATGGAAAAAAAGAACAGGATAGACAAGCTTCTCGCAAACCTTGGGTTCGGTACGAGAAGCGAGATTAAAAAAATCATAAAATCAGGCAGAGTCACCGTGAACGGTGAGATGGTAAAGAGTCCGGAGACAAAGGTCGGATATGAAGATGATGTGGTATGCGACGGTGTGAAGGCCATACTCAAAGAACATATATATTATCTTTTAAACAAACCTGCAGGGTGTGTATGTGCCAGGGAAGACAAGTTGAATGAGACAGTTTTTTCATATGTTGATGACACAAGAAAGAATCTTTCGCCGGTCGGGCGGTTAGACAAAGACACGGAAGGTTTGCTTTTGATCACGGATGACGGCGAACTTAATCATCTTTTGATGAGTCCGGCTCACCATGTAAAAAAAACCTATGAAGCCGTTATTGATGCACCTATAGAGGAGAATGCAAAGGAGCTTTTTAAGAAAGGTGTTGATATTGGTGATGACAAACCGACATCTGAAGCTTTTCTGGAGATAATTGAAAATACGAATGAACGATGTCTTGTTAGACTTACCATCAAAGAGGGACGCTATCATCAGGTGAAGAGAATGTTTGAGGCTATAGGTCGAAAAGTTTTCTATCTTAAAAGGGTAAAGCTTGCAAATCTTGATTTGGATGACACCTTAAAACCCGGAGAATACAGAGAACTCACGGAAACAGAATTGGAAGAATTGAAAAAATGCGTGAATTTGTCATAGGAAAAAATGAGGCTGAGCAGAGGTTTGACAAATATCTGAAGAAGCTTTTGTCGGAGGCCGGTTCCGGTTTCATATATAAGATGCTCAGAAAAAAGAATATTGTATTAAACGGGAAAAAATCTGACGGGAGCGAGATCATTCATATTGGTGACAGTGTGAAAGTTTTTCTCTCAGACGAGACTTTTTTGAAGTTTTCATCCGATAAGAGTACAAACGACAGAATTATCGCCCTTCCAAAATGGAACAGTGATAATCCACCATTTGATATCATATACGAAGACAAAGATATACTTGTGGTCAACAAACCGTCAGGGATGCTGACACAGAAAGCAAAGGACAACGATGTTTCCTGCAATGAATATATTTTGGCATATCTTTTGAAGGAAGGCTGTATAACAACGGAATCCATGAAAACATTCAGACCTTCTGTTTTAAATCGTCTGGACAGAAATACCTCCGGTATTGTTATCGCAGGAAAGACACTTTCCGGTTCGCAGAATATGTCAAAGGCATTGAACGAAAGAAGCATACATAAGTATTACAAAGCCGTCGTTTACGGAGTTGTGGAAGATGAGACGAAAGTTGAAGCTTATCTTTATCATGATGAAAAGACAAACAAGGTAACCTTGTCCGATAAAATGTCGGATGGCGCAAAAAAGATTGTCACATCTTATAGACCTATTAGTGTCGCAGGAAATGTAACGCTGCTTGAGATAGAGCTTATCACCGGAAGAACACATCAGATAAGAGCGCATCTTGCATATATGAATCATCCGATAATCGGGGACTTTAAATACGGAATTGACAGTGTAAACAGGATGGCAAGGGACAAGTACAAAATAAAGAGTCAAATGTTGCATTCTTACAAACTCGAATTTGAGGATAAGAAAACCATTGTCTGCGAACCTCCTGATATCTTTATGAAGGTTAAGCTGTGACAACGGGGAGAGGAAAAACGTATGGCAACCTGGAATACCAGAGGTTTGAGAGGTTCCGCATTAGAGGAATATATCAATCTGACAAATGATTATTATCTGGAGAACAAGTTGGCTCTGATTCAAAAAGTGCCTACACCTATAACTCCTATAAATATAGACAAGCATACGAGACATATCACTCTCGCATACTTTGATCAGAAGAGTACCGTCGATTACATCGGTGTGGTACAGGGAGTTCCTGTATGTTTTGATGCAAAAGAGTGCAAGACGGATACTTTTCCTCTGGCGAACATACATGAGCATCAGGTGAATTTTATGAAGAATTTTGAGGAACAGGACGGGATTTCATTTATACTGATAGGATTTACCGAGCGGGAAGAATATTATTATATGAGATACACAGAGCTTGCAAAATTCTGGAAAAGATCCATCGACGGAGGCAGGAAATCCTTTAGGTATGATGAACTTGATTCGGACTATTTTCTGCCTGCCGCAAAGGGCTATATAGTTCCTTATCTTGAAGGTCTGAAGAAAGATTTGGAGACAAGAGATTGACAAAGTGAAGTATTTTTCATATAATCGATTTTGTTTCACGTGGTAGCACGATAACACGTTACAAGAGTAAAGTGCCGAATGAGAGGTATATATGGAGATAAGTTTATTACATACACCCGATGGAGTCAGAGATATATATAACGAAGAGTGCGAGAAGAAGATTATTCTCGAGAAAAAACTCTCCGAAACGATGGAGTCCTATGGCTATCATATAATGCAGACTCCTATGTTTGAGTTTTTTGATGTCTTCGGCAAGGAGATAGGTACAACCCCTTCAAGGGATCTTTTCAAGTTTTTTGATCACGAGGGTAATACTCTTGTTTTGAGGCCGGATATCACACCATCAATTGCGCGTGCTGCAGCAAAGTATTTTTATGAGGAGACTATGCCGATTAAGCTATATTATAACGGCAATTCGTTCATAAATAATGATTCATACAAGGGAAGACTCAAGGAAGTTACACAGATTGGCTGTGAGCTTATAAATGACAATTCGGTATCCGCGGATGCGGAGATGATTGTCCTTGCAATATCTGCACTTAAGGCCAGCGGACTTAAGGATTTTCAGATAAGCATAGGACATGCAAATTTTTTCCAGGGGCTCGTCGATGCAGTCGGACTTGACAGGGAGACAACAGAAGAATTGAGAGATCTTCTTGGAAACAAGAATTTTTTCAGAGTTGAAGAAGTCATCTCAAAACTTTCAATATCTGATGATGCCAGGGAGATGTTTTCTCTTCTTGGCGGATTCCATGCCAATGTGGATGAGATAAGAAGAGTTAAAGTTAAAGCACTTGGATCACAGACAATAACCGATGCGATAAAGAGAATATTGGATCTTGATGATCTTTTGAAAATATATGGTGTGGACAAATATGTTTCTTATGAATTTGGTAATGTAAGCGCACATGAGTATTATACCGGAGTTATTTTTTCCGCTTACACATACGGAAGCGGTGAGCCGGTTATATCCGGAGGGCGTTATGACAGACTCATAAAACATTTCGGAAAGGACGCTCCTGCCATAGGATTTGCAATTGTCGTAGATACGCTTATGACAGCTCTTTTCAGACAGAATATAGACATTCCATTTGAGCGCGAATGCGAACTTGTCTGCTTTGACAAGGACAATGAGAAGGCAGCTATACTCTACGGAGAGAAGCAGAGAACAGACGGGAAAAATATAGAACTTATGCCGATGGTATATGGAAAAGATCATGATTCTTATGAGGCGTATGCCAAGAAGAATTATTGTAACAAGGTCACTTTTATGGAAGGTTAAAAGCTTATGAATAACGAAAAATATCTTACATTTGCACTCGGTAAAGGACGTCTCGCAAACAACACAATGGAGCTTTTTGAAAAAGCCGGCATAAAATGTGAGGAGATGAAGGATAAGGACACAAGAAAACTTATTTTTGTCAATGAGGAATACAAAATGAGATTCTTTCTTGCAAAGGGACCTGATGTACCTACATATGTTGAATATGGTGCAGCTGATATAGGTGTTGTGGGCAAGGATACGATTCTTGAAGAAGCAAGAAATATATATGAGGTTATGGATCTGGGCTACGGAAAATGCAAAATGTGCGTATGTGGTCCGGAGGAAGCAAAAGAGAGACTTGAACATCATGAACTTATAAGAGTTGCAACAAAGTATCCGAGAATTGCCAAGGATTATTTTTATAATGTAAAACATCAGACTGTCGAGATAATAAAACTTAACGGATCCATAGAACTTGCACCTATAGTAGGTCTTTCCGAGGTTATAGTGGACATCGTGGAGACCGGTTCGACTTTGAGGGAGAACGGACTTAAGATACTTGAAGAGGTTTGCCCGCTTTCTGCACGAATGGTTGTGAACCAGGTGAGCATGAAAATGGAGTATGAGAGAATCTCAAAACTTATTATGGATTTGAAGAATGTATTAGATGAGTAAATGAGGGTGAAATAATGAGAATATTAAAACTTACTGAGGAATCCAAGAAAAATCTTCAGAACGATCTTTTGAAGAGAAGTCCTAACAATTACGGAGAGTATGAAGGACGCGTAAATGATATTATAGAGAATGTTAGAAACAGAGGCGATGAGGCTGTTTTTGAATACACAAAGAAGTTTGACGGTGCCGATATCAATGCATCAAATGTCCTTGTTACAGAAGAGGAATTTCTTGAGGCTTATGGAAAGGTTGACAAGGAACTCCTTGCTGTAATTCAAAAGGCAAAAAAGAATATAATAGAGTACCACGCAAAGCAGAAGCAGTACAGCTGGTTTGACAGTGAGGAAAACGGCATAATACTGGGGCAGAAGGTTACCGCACTTGAGACAGCCGGTGTCTATGTGCCCGGCGGAAAAGCAGCATATCCTTCATCTGTTCTTATGAATGTACTGCCGGCAAAGGTTGCAGGGGTTAAAAATATTATTATGACAACACCTTGTGACAAAGAAGGGAAGGTATATCCGACGACTCTCGTGGCAGCAAAAGAAGCCGGAGTTGACAAGATATACAAGATTGGCGGAGCTCAGGCAATTGCTGCAATGGCATTTGGTACTAACAGTATACCTAAGGTTGACAAGATTGTTGGGCCGGGAAATATATATGTAGCACTTGCAAAAAAGGCTGTCTTTGGATTCGTAAGCATTGATTCCGTTGCCGGACCAAGTGAGATTCTTGTTCTTTGCGATGAGACTGCAAATCCTCATTATATCGCAGCCGATCTGCTCTCGCAGGCAGAACATGACGAGCTTGCATCAGCAATTCTTATCACCACAAGTGAAGATGTTGCAAACAAGGTGAATGAGGAGATAGACGGTTATCTGAAGAAGCTTTCAAGAAGTGAAATAATAAGCAAGTCCCTTGAAAACTACGGATATATTCTTATAGCTTCTAACCTTGATGAGGCTGTGGATGTGGTAAATGAGATTGCATCAGAACATCTTGAAATTGTGACAAAGAATCCGTTTGAGATTATGACAAAGGTTAGAAATGCGGGAGCAATTTTCCTCGGAGAGTACTCATCCGAGCCTTTGGGAGACTATTTTGCGGGACCGAACCATGTGCTTCCTACAAATGGCACAGCGAGATTTTTCTCTCCGCTCTCAGTGGATGATTTTATCAAAAAGTCCAGCATAATCTCATACTCGAGAGAAGCTTTACAGGAGGTTTACCCTGACATAGTAAAATTTGCGAAAGCGGAAGGATTGACCGCACATGCAAATTCCATAGCAGTACGATTTGAGGAGGATTGATATGTCTGACAGAAAAGCTGCAATTGAGAGAAATACAAAAGAGACGAGTATAAAACTTGAACTTGATATAGACGGCAGCGGAAAAGCTACCGTGGACACAGGAATCGGTTTTTTCGATCATATGCTTGACGGTTTTGCAAGACATGGTTTCTTTGATTTGAATGTACATGCCGAGGGTGACTTGGTGGTGGATTGCCATCATACGATAGAAGATACCGGTATAGTTCTCGGCACTGCAATAAAAGAGGCAATAGGCGATAAGAAAGGTATTAAGCGTTTCGGAAGTTGTATTTTACCTATGGATGAAACTCTTTGCATGTGTGCTATAGATTTGTCGGGAAGACCGTATCTTGGCTTTGACCATGAGTTTGATGTTGACCGTGTCGGATATTTTGACACCGAGATGGTGAAAGAATTTTTCTATGCTATATCCTACAGTGCCGGAATGAATCTGCACATTAAGGTTTTGTCAGGATCAAACAATCATCATATTATTGAGGCTATGTTCAAGTCTTTTGCGAGAGCGCTTGATATGGCGACAATGGTGGACGAGCGCATTGACGGAGTATTGTCCACAAAGGGGAGTCTGTAGATGGATTTAATGAATATTGAGCCGCAGGTAGAGGACAAAAACCTCGTAGCGACTATTTATTTGAAAAACGGAAAAGCGGTAAAAAGCCGAACGGATATGAGTTCTGCCGGTGATTTGATGGAGCTTGCTACACTTTATAACGATTCGGGTATCGATAAGATAATGATACTTGATCTGTCCGACAGTGACGAGGAGCATGAGAGAAATATTCATGCTATAAGAGGGCTAAACAGAAATCTTGAGGTGAAGGTCTGCGCAGGCGGAAATATCTCAAGACTTGAGGATATAAAGAAGTTTTTTTATGCCGGTTGCAAACAGGTTATACTAAACGGTTCTAAAGCCGGAACAATGGAACTCGCCTTTGAGGGGGCAAACAGATTCGGAAAAGACAGAATGCTTGTATCCGTTGATACGGTTGATTTTATCTTCAAAAACAGGGAACAGATGGCTGCGAGCTTTCATGAAGTTATTCTCATGAATCCCAAGCTTTTGGATGCGATAGCAAATATAAGCAATCTTCCTTGTATTGTTATCCAGGAAGAATTCGATATAGATAATTTTGAGAGGATAATGAAAAACGAAAATGTCAGAGGAATATACGGACTTGCCGTAAACAGCGTTGCCTCTGACATTATGAAAGTAAAATATGAGCTTACCCTGAGAGATATCAAGATGGACAATTTCAATCCCGAGCTCAACTGGTCTGATCTTAAACTGAATTCCGACGGTCTGATTCCTGTTGTAACACAAGATTATAAGACAAATCAGGTTCTTATGGTTGCATATATGAATGAGGAGTCGTTTTTAAATACGATCATAACCGGCAAGATGACCTATTTTTCAAGAAGTCGTCAGAAACTTTGGTTGAAAGGTGAGGAGTCGGGACATTTTCAGTTTGTAAAATCCTTGACGGCTGATTGCGATTTCGATACTATACTCGCAAAGGTTTCCCAGGTGGGAGTTGCATGTCACACCGGTGCATATTCTTGCTTTTTCAACAATATTGTCGCTAAGGAATATGTTGATAAGAATCCTCTTAAGGTTTTCGAGAGTGTCTACAATGTAATTTTGGACAGAAAAAACAATCCGGATGAAGGTTCTTATACCAATTATCTTTTGGACAAGGGAACGGACAGGATTCTTCAAAAACTCGGTGAGGAGAGCGCTGAGGTTTTAATCTCGGCAAAGAATCCGGACGTTGATGAATTGAAATACGAAATGTGTGACTATCTGTATCATCTTATGGTATTGATGGTCGATAAGGGAATAACCTGGGAAGATATTGTTTCAGAACTTTCACAGAGGTAATTAATGGAAAAATTAGCACTATCCGATGATATATTATTGAAGGTTGACAAACCGGCCAGATATATCGGAAATGAATTCAATATGGTAGTAAAGGATAAGGAGCACGTGGCGATTCGTTTCGTCATGTGCTTTCCCGATGTTTATGAGATAGGTATGTCTCACCTCGGAATTCAGATTCTTTACGATATGATGAACAAGAGGGATGACGTCTATTGCGAGAGAGTATATTCGCCATGGACAGATCTTCACGCAATTATGAAGGAGAAGGATATTCCTCTTTTTGCTTTGGAATCACAGGATCCGATTAAAGATTTTGATTTTTTGGGCATAACCATTCAGTATGAGATGTGTTATACAAATATACTTCAGGTTCTAGATCTCTCGAAGATTCCGCTTTTGGCTAAGGACAGAAAAGATCATGACACGATAGTTATCGGGGGAGGACCATGTGCGACAAACCCTGAGCCTATCGCTGATTTTTTTGATATGTTCTATATTGGCGAGGGTGAGACAAGCTACGACGAGCTTTTTGAGCTTACCAAAGAATGGAAAAATATGGGATATTCCAGGGATGAGTTTCTCATGAAAGCGGCAAATATCCCGGGAATCTATGTTCCAAAGTTCTATCATCCTACTTATGACGAAAATGGACTTATCACATCCTTTGATCACGATGAGGGAGTTCCTGCGACAATAAAAAGACAGGTGGTCTCTGATCTCAGTTTGGCACCGTACCCAAGCAAACCGCTTGTTCCTTTTATAAAAGCTACCCAGGATAGGGTTGTGCTTGAGATTCAGAGAGGATGTATAAGAGGTTGTCGTTTTTGCCAGGCCGGTATGATATACAGACCAAACCGAGAAAAAGATATTGAGGTTCTCAAAAAAAATGCCTATGAGATGCTCACTAACACGGGACATGAAGAAATATCATTGAGCTCTTTAAGCTCCTCCGATTACACTGATCTTGAGGAACTTGTGAATTTTTTGATAGACAATTTCAAGGATAAGGGAGTAAATATTTCTCTTCCGTCGCTTCGTATAGATGCCTTTTCGCTCGATGTCATGAGCAAGGTTCAGGACATAAAGAAGAGCAGTGTTACCTTTGCGCCAGAAGCCGGTTCTCAGAGAATGAGAAATGTTATAAACAAAGGTCTCACAGAAGAGGTGATTCTTAAAGGTGCCGGTCTTGCGTTCGAAGGCGGATGGAACAAGGTGAAGCTATATTTTATGCTCGGACTTCCGACTGAGACTAAAGATGATATGAGAGCGATCGCGATTCTCGCAAATGAGATTGCAAAAGAGTATTATGACATTGTTCCGAAGGAAAAAAGACAGGGAAAATGCCAGATTACTATAAGTACGTCATTTTTTGTGCCAAAGCCTTTCACACCATTCCAGTGGGAGAAGATGTATACACCGGAACATTACCTTGATTGTGCAAAGACTGTAAATGATGCGGTCAGTGAACAGTTGAACAGAAAGAGTATAAAGTACAACTGGCATCATGCAGATGTCACTGTTCTTGAGGGAGTCTTTGCAAGAGGAGACAGAAGGCTCTCGAAAGTACTTCTTAAAGCTTATGAAAGTGGATGTCTTTTTGATTCGTGGACAGAAACTTTTGATATGGACAAATGGTTAAAGGCATTTGAGAGTGAAGGTCTCACTATGGAGGAGTACACTTTGAGGGAGAGAAGTGAAGATGAAATACTCCCTTGGGATTTTATAGATTGTGGTGTCACCAAGGCATTTCTTCTTCGAGAGAGAAAAAATGCATATGCCGAAACAGTTACCCCAAACTGCAGACAGCAGTGCAGTGGATGCGGATCGGCCAGGTACAACGGAGGAGTTTGCTTTGAAAATAAGAATTAGATTCCGAAAATTTTCGATAATGAAATACATCGGTCATCTTGATATTTTGAGATACTTTCAAAAATGTATGAGAAGAGCGGGAATTGATATATCTTATTCCGGAGGATTTTCGCCTCACCAGATCATGTCATTTGCGGCTCCGCTCGGCGTAGGCCTCACCAGTGACGGAGAGTATCTGGATATTGCTGTAGAGAGCAGTGAAGCTTCAAAAGTATCTGTCGATAAGCTCAATGCGGTTATGGTACCCGGTATGGAGATACTTTCATACAGAAAACTCGATGACAGTGAGAAAAATGCAATGTCTGTTGTGGCATGTGCGGATTATAATGTATTTCTCAAAGATGAATATGAAAAAAAATGCAATACAGCCCTTGATATAGATTCTTTACGAGAAAAAAAGAAGGCTTTTTATGATGATGCAAAGGAGATACTCGTCACAAAGCAGACGAAAAAGAGCGAGAAGGTCATGGACCTTAAAGCGCTTGTCTACGAGTTTGAGATAAATGAGAATGATGGCAGGATAGTTTATTACATAAAGCTTTCAACCGGAAGTGTGGACAATGTAAAACCGGAGCTTTTCCTTAAAGCATTCTATGATTTTATGAATATCGAGTTTGACGAGAATGCTTATCAGATACACAGACTTGATCTATACTGTATGAAGGATGACAGATTGATTTCGCTGTCAGAGACGGGGGAAGAAATTGAGTAAACAGGTAATATTCACATTTACCGAAATAAATAATAAAAAAAGACAGGTCGCCGCGCTGATAGGCAATAACAGACTTGAGGGATTTGAAATCGGTGATAATTATTGCGGAGATGCTTCAGACTTTACTATAGGAGATATCATTGTCGCAAAGATAGCCGAAGTCAAAGAGTCGATAGGTGGTATGTTTGTGAATATATCCCCAAAAGACAAGGCTTATCTTCCCTTTAGGGAGTTAAAAAATCCTGTGATTGTGAATAAGTATTCAAAATCAGATGGACTTGTGGCAGGTGACGAGATTCTCGTACAGATAATAAAAGATGCCATAAAGACAAAGGATCCTGTGGTTTCAACAAAACTCACTTTCGAGGGCAAGGGTTTTCTTCTTACGACATACAGAAATGAAGTAGGAGTTTCGAAAAAACTTTCCGAAACAGATGCACAGAGATTTAAGGAAAATGCTAGAAGAATACTTGACGGAAACAAAGATTTTGGACTTATAGTTCGCACCAATGCGATATCTTATTCAGATGAAGAATTTTGCGAGTCACTTTTTGATATTCTAAAGATTACAGAGCAGCTTTTGGTCGAGTCAAAGCACAAAAAGGTGTATTCCGTTGTTAAGAAAGCGGCGCCTTCTTTTATCAGCTATCTTGCTTCTTTGAAGGAAGATGATATAGAGAAAGTTTTGACGGATGACGAGAATATTTACAATGATATTGTCCAATCAAAAAATCTTCTTTCAAGACAGATTATAGAAAAGACTTTATTATATAAAGATGATTCGATTTCACTTTCCGCGCTATATGGCCTGAATTCAAAGATGTCCGAGCTCACGGAAAAAAAGGTATATCTGAAAAGCGGAGCTTATATTATCATTGAACAGACAGAGACAATGACTGTCATAGATGTAAACAGCGGCAAGAAGGATAAAGGCTACGACGAAGATTATTTTTACAATATAAATTCGGAGGCCGCACAAGAGATAGCAAGACAGCTCAGATTAAGAAATATCTCAGGAATGATTCTTGTCGATTTTATAAATATGGGCAGTGAAAAAGAGGAGACGACTCTCCTTAAGGAGATGAGACATCTCTTAAAATCCGACAGCGTCAAGTGCGATGCTTTGGATATTACAAAGCTTGGGCTTATGGAGATAACCAGGAAAAAAGGAAAGAGATCACTGGCTGAAGTATTGAAAGAGTAGAAATAAATCCCGCGCCAAGTCTTGCGGCGAGATTTGAACTGTAAATAAAAATTTATAAGGCATAAAAAAATTGTGTTGACTAATGAGATCATTGATGCTAATATAATCGAGTATGCCGCACAGTGAGGTAGAAGTCTGTCCATAGTGGACGGCACCGTAGCTGGCGAGTAATGATAAATAGGAGGTGCCATATGTACGCAATTATAGCAACAGGTGGTAAGCAGTACAAAGTATCCGAAGGCGATATCATTACCATTGAAAAGCTTGGTGTGGAGGCCGGAAACGAAGTAGTATTCGATAACGTTCTTGCAGTAAGCGATGGAGAGCTCAAGGTTGGAAATCCTACAGTTTCAGGAGCAACAGTTAAAGCTTCTGTAGTTAAGGAAGGAAGAGCTAAAAAGGTTATCGTTTACAAGTACAAGAGAAAGACCGGTTATCACAAAAAGAACGGTCATAGACAGTCTTACACTCAGGTTAAGATTGAAAAGATTAACGGATAATCATAAGGGTAAAAGTTATGACTAATGTAACTATTTACCGACAGAAAGATGGTTCCTATCAGGGTTTCGATTGTGACGGTCATTCCGGTTATGCTGATGCGGGAGAAGATATAGTTTGTGCAGGTGTTTCGGCGCTTGTTATAAATACAATCAACTCCATTATGAAGTTGACCGAGACTAAACTCGATACATACGTTGACGAGGAAAAAGGAACTATCAGGGTCAGAGTTTTGAAAGAGTACGGTGAAGATGCCGAACTTCTCATTGAATCTCTGATTTTAGGTATCAAAGGAATCTCTGAAAATTATGGAGAAGAATTTATCATTCTTAACTTTAAGGAGGTGTAGAGAAATGTTGACAATGAATCTTCAGTTTTTTGCTCATAAAAAGGGAGTTGGTTCTACAAAGAACGGACGTGACTCAGAGTCAAAAAGATTAGGAGCAAAAAGAGCAGACGGTCAGTTCGTAAAAGCTGGAAATATCTTATACAGACAGCGTGGAACAAAGATCCATCCGGGTGTTAATGTTGGCATCGGTGGAGATGATACATTATATGCAACAGTCGACGGAATTCTTAGATTTGAGAGAAAAGGCAGAGATAAGAAGCAGGCTAGCGTATATCCTGTAGCAGAATAAGAACTTTTATTTTTAGACCCGACGCGAAAACGCCGGGTCTATTTGTCTTCTAAAAAGGAGAAAAACAATGTTTGCCGACAGAGCAAAGATAATCATAAGATCGGGAAAAGGCGGAAACGGGCATATAAGCTTCAGAAGAGAGAAATATGTTCCTAACGGCGGCCCCGACGGCGGAGACGGCGGAAGAGGCGGAGATATAATCTTCCAGGTTGATGATGGAGTCAACACGCTCGCCGATTACAGATACAGACGAAAATTTCAGGCCGGAAACGGTGAGGAAGGCGGAAAGAAAAACTGCCACGGTAAAAACGGTGAAGATCTTGTACTTAAGGTTCCGGAGGGAACAGTAATAAAGGATGCTGCAAGCGGAAAAGTCATTGCGGATATGTCCGGTGACAATAAGAGACAGGTTATCTTGAAAGGCGGAAAAGGAGGTCTTGGAAATCAGCATTTTGCAACTGCCAAAATGCAGGCCCCTAAGTATGCAAAACCCGGACAGGATGCGCTTGAAATAGAAGTTCTCCTTGAACTTAAAGTCATAGCGGATGTCGGTCTCGTCGGCTTTCCAAATGTCGGAAAGAGCACTTTACTCTCAAGAGTAAGTAACGCAAATCCAAAGATTGCAAATTATCATTTTACGACACTTAGTCCAAACCTTGGTGTGGTTGATTTAGATGATGCAAAAGGATTTGTTATTGCAGATATACCGGGGCTTATAGAAGGCGCTTCCGAGGGAATAGGCCTTGGCCATGAGTTCCTTAGACATATAGAGAGAACGAAAGTTATAATACATATTGTTGATGCGGCTTCCACAGAGGGAAGAGATCCTGTCGATGATATAAAAAAGATCTCAGAGGAACTCTTAAAATACAATCCTGAATTACTTGAAAAACCTCAGGTTATAGCAGCAAATAAAACCGATGCGATATACGGTGATGCAAATGAGATCATAGACAGATTAAAAGCAGAATTTGAAGGCAAAGGAATACGTGTATTTGCCATATCTGCCGTTAGTGGTGAAGGTGTAAAAGAACTACTGTACTATGTTAGCGATATGCTCGACAAGCTTCCGAAAGAGGTTACTGTCTATGAGCAGGAATATGATCCGGCATTGCATTTCTTTGAGGAGGAGTCTTATACTGTGGAACGTGCAGATGACGGCGCCTTTGTGGTTGAAGGACCTAAGATTGATAAGATGCTCGGTTATACGAATATCGATTCCGAGAAAGGATTTTTGTTCTTCCAGAAATTCTTAAAAGAACAGGGTATTCTCAAAGAACTTGAGGGTATGGGAATTACAGACGGTGATACTGTTAGAATGTACGGCCATGAGTTCGATTATTACAAATAGGAATTATAAATAAGCATTACATATATGCGGGAGAAAGATATGCTGGACAGCAAGAAAAGATCTTACCTTACAAAACTTTCAAATGATTTGGATCCGATATTTCAGGTCGGCAAATCATCTTTGACAACAGAACTTATAGATGCGATAGCTCAGGCAATTGATAAGCGCGAACTGATAAAAATATCGGTTTTGAAAAACTGCTTGGACGATCCCCGTGAGATTGCAGAGACTATTGCAGCCCGCACCCACTCCGAGGTTGTCAGGGTCATTGGCAAAAAGATTATTCTTTATAAGCAGAATAAAAAGAAACCTAAAATAGAGTTCATATAAAATTTGTTTCAAAAGTTTGGAAGGGATAATATGAAAAGAATAGGTATCATTGGCGGAACATTTGATCCTGTTCACAATGGACATATAATGTTGGCTGAATCCGCTCTTTTGGATTATGATCTTGATATGGTAGGATTTATGCCAACCGGAGTATCTCCGCATAAGGGCAGAGTCAAGGAAAGTACACTGTCACAGAGACTTGATATGTTGAAGTTTGCCATAGCTTGCAACGATAAGTTTTTTTTGATGAGGGATGAGATCGATTCGAATGATGAGATATGTTTTACATATAAAACCTTAACGCGACTTAAGGAGAAACATCCCGATACGCATTATTTTTTTATAATAGGCGGTGATTCTCTTAAGGATTTTAAAGGATGGAGACATCCTGAAATCATTTGCAAGAAAGCAACGATACTTGCAGCTGTCAGAGATGAGATAGAAGGTAGTAGTTTTAAGGGTATCATAGATGATCTTAATAGGAGATTTGATGCGGATATAAGACCTTTAAAGGCAAAAAAATTTCATGTTTCTTCTCATGAACTGCGTGAAATGATAAAATGCGGTGAGAATATAGAGAATCTTGTACCTGTTGGACTTTATGAATATGTAAAGAAGAATAAAATATATGGACATCAAAGAGATAAAAAAGAAACTTAAGGATGAACTCGGAGGCAAAAGATACGACCATACGATGGGTGTGATGTATACGGCAGCCTCGCTTGCAATGAAATACAGATGCAATATGGATGACTGTCTTCTCGCCGGCCTTTTACATGACTGCGCAAAGTATGTGGATGACAAAGAGAAGATTAAAATTTGCAAAAAGAACAACATTGAGATATCCGAGGCGGAGCTTATGAATCCATCGTTATTACATGCAAAAGTAGGAGCATATCTTGCAAAGACAAAATACGATGTGACTGATGAAAATATACTTCATGCCATAGAAGTACATACAACCGGAGAACCGGGGATGTCTCTTTTGGACAAGATTATATTTGTTGCGGATTATATTGAGCCGGGAAGAAATCAGGCTCCAAGGCTTGACGAGGTCAGGGAGACGGCATTCAATAATCTTGATGACGCACTTGAGATGATTCTTCATGATACACTTGAGTATCTAAAGGATAAAAGTGCGGTTTTGGATCCTAAAACAAAATCAACTTATGACTATTACAGGAGGAAACATGACAGCTAACGAACAGACAAAATTGATATGTAAGGCTCTTGATGACAAAAAGGCCATAGATATTCAGATAATAGATATATCAGAACTCTCTGTACTTGCGGATTATTTTGTTATTGCAAGTGCTGATAATGTCAATCAGTTATCGGCTATGCAGGATTCGGTTGATGAGGCTATGTACAAATCACAGATTCATGCAAGACAGATAGAAGGAAACAGAGACTCGACATGGATTCTTATGGATTATAATGATGTAATAGTACATCTTTTCTCGAAGGAAGACAGATTATTCTATGACCTTGAGAGAATCTGGAGAGACGGAAAGCAGATGAGCTATGAGGAGTTTCTTGCGGACTAGATTATTATTTAGATAATTATTTAGAAAGACAAATAAAAAAAGCGAGATGTGAATGTTATAAACATTGCGTCTCGCTTTGTTTTCTATTGTTTTGCTTTACAGCGAATTCAAATCATATTATAAGAATCTGAAGACTCCGAAAACTTTTCCCAGGATAGAGCAATCTTCGACGATGATCGGATCCATGGAATCATTCTCCGGCTGAAGTCTTATATGGCCGTTTTCCTTGTAAAAAGTCTTTACTGTTGCCGAATCGTCAACCAATGCAACGACAATTTCACCGTTTCTTGCGGTGGACTGCTTTTCAACCAGAATCTTATCTCCATCGAAAATACCGGCATTGATCATGCTTTCTCCTTTTACAGTGAGAATAAAAGAATCATTGTTCGGCATATACTCGGATGGAATAGGAAAGTATGTCTCGATGTTTTCTACAGCAAGTAACGGCTGCCCGGCCGCAACTCTTCCCACGAGAGGCACATTGACAACTTCGCGCCTGGTGAGATTGAAATTGTCGTCAATTATCTCAATTGCACGGGGCTTTGTCGGATCCCTTCTGATATATCCGTTCTTTTCGAGGGTCTCAAGATGAGAGTGAACCGACGAGGTGGATTTCAACTTAACTGCCTCACAGATTTCTCTGACTGCCGGAGGGTATCCTTTGTTTAAAATCTCGGTTTTTATATAATCCAGGATCTCCTGTTGCTTTGCGGAAATTTTGCCGTATGACATAAATTCCTCCTTTATCTCTTTTTTGATACTGATATGTTAGCATAGATAAACATAAAAAGCAAACAAATATTCGGAAAATATGTTCGAATAAAGTTGACAAACATTTGTTTGGTGCTATAATATACACAAACAGATGTTCGCGAACATTTATTCGCTTGGTAGAGGGAGAATGATTATGGACGTTATATATCAGGGAAATATGGGTTTTGATTCTTATAAGAGAGAACAGAGATTTTTTAACAGAAGAAGAAGTGAAAGAACCAGATTATTTAAGAAGATGGTTCTTTTTACAGTGACATTGGTTATTGTTCTTGGCGCATTGATTTTTTTTGGCAACTCTGTAAAGGACAGAGCAATGGCTTCAGAGGAGCAGGTATATGAGTATTATACTTCTGTAACAATCATGCCAGGTGATACACTTTGGTCTATTGCCGATAAGTATTCATACGGATCACTTGATGATATTGATGTCAGAGTTGAAGAACTTGTAGAATTGAACAATCTTGGCAGCACAGATATACATGCAGGAGAGAAGATTGTTGTAAAGTATTATTCCCCGGAGAAGCTTTGATCTGACTTACATTGGTTTTCATAATCTTTTTATTCATATAAGGATCGCCTCGAAAGATTTTTCTTTCGGGGCGATTCCTATCATAAATTCTTATTCATTTTGTCTATTAAAATATTTATTTTATTTTAAATCCATCAATCGGTGAATTCTCCCGAGGCATAATTGCGGTGTTTTCCTACATATTTATAAGCAGGACGCATTATCTTGCCAGGGTATGAAAGTTCTTCGATTCGGTGTGCACTCCAACCGGAGATACGAGCGATAGCAAACATCGGTGTGTACAGTTCAACCGGAAGATTCAACATTGAGTATGCAAATCCGGAATAGAAATCGACGTTTGGGCTGACTCCTTTGTACATTTTTCTGTTTTCTGATATAACCTGTGGGGCAAGCCTTTCTACAGCGGAATAAAGTGCGAACTCTTTCTGCTGGCCTTTTTCTTCAGAAAGTCTCTTCACAAATTCTCTGAACAAAATTGCTCTTGGATCTGAGACGGAATAGATTGCATGTCCCATTCCATATATCAATCCGGCATTGTCAAAGGCTTCTCCGTTTAATAGTTTATGGAGATAATTTTTTATCTCATCCTCATCAGACCAATCGTTTAGATGGTCTTTCATATCTTCAAACATCTTTACTACTTTAATGTTTGCTCCGCCGTGTTTAGGCCCTTTGAGAGAACCGAGCGAAGCAGCAATTGTAGAGTAGGTGTCTGTTCCTGAAGATGATATGAGATGTGTAGTGAAGGTGGAGTTGTTTCCACCGCCGTGTTCCATATGTAAAATGAGTGCTATGTCCAAAAGCTTTGCTTCAAGCGGACTGAATTTTGAATCGGCACGTAATATATGCAGAATATTTTCAGATGTTGAATACTCATCTTTCGGTGGATGTATAAATAAACTGGCTCCGTCGTGATAGTGTTTGTATGCTTGATATCCGTATATGGATAGCAATGGAAAAAGACTGATAAGTTGAATGCATTGCCTCAGAACATTTGGAATAGATGTGTCATCGGCTCTGTCATCATAACTATATAATGTAAGAACACTTCTTGCCAGTGTGTTCATCATGTCTTTGCTCGGAGCTTTCATTATTATATCTCTCACAAAACTTGTCGGAAGTGACCTATAATAGGAAAGCAGTTCGCAAAAATCTTTTAATTCTTTGTCATCCGGGAATCTTCCGAAGATAAGAAGAAAGGTACATTTTTCAAATCCGAAGTGAAAATTGTCCGGAAGGTTGGCAACAATGTCTTTTACATTGTATCCCCTGTAATAGAGATTTCCTTCACAGGGAATGGTCTTCCCATCGATAATCTTTGTGGCATTGACATCGGATATTTCTGTGAGTCCAACCAATACTCCTTTACCGTTCAGATCACGAAGACCCCTTTTGACATCGAAATCTGAATAGAGAGAAGGTGATATAGTAGCATTATTCTCTATTTGCTTAGCATAGTTAAGTAATGGTTCCGTAATGTCGCTATATGGATTTCTTTTATTCATTAATTTCCTCCTCTAAAACCTATATAAAAATATTTTAACAGTTTCTATATACACGAACAATTAAATAAATCTAAAAATATTTTATAAAAAACTTATATACAAAGCATGAAATTGTTTAAAAAATAACAAAATGTTTTTTTTTAAGTACCAAAGTAATTGACTTTGCCTCAAAACTAAGTATAATAAGTACACGAATGGAAAAATTGACCAATTACAAAAGAAGAGGAGAAATAGTAAATGGCACTTGATTTAACAAAGTATGGCATTACAGGAACAACTGAGATTGTCTACAATCCTTCTTTCGAACAGCTTTTTGATGAAGAAATGAAGTCAGATCTCACAGGTTATGAGAAAGGACAGCTTACTGAGCTTGATACTGTAAACGTTATGACCGGTATCTACACAGGACGTTCTCCTAAAGACAAATATATTGTAATGGATGAGAATTCAAAGGATACCGTTTGGTGGACAACAGAGGGATATCCAAATGATAACCATCCAATGAGCGAAGATGTATGGGCTACAGTAAAAGAGATCGCAAAGAAAGAGCTTTGCAACAAAAGACTCTTTGTTGTAGATGCATTCTGCGGAGCTAACAAGGATTCAAGAATGGCTATCCGCTTCATAATGGAAGTAGCTTGGCAGGCACATTTTGTAAAGAACATGTTCATCATTCCTACAGAGGATGAACTTAAGAATTTTGAGCCTGATTTCGTTGTTTACAACGCATCAAAGGCTAAAGTTGAGAACTACAAAGAGCTCGGACTCAACTCTGAGACTTGCGCAGCTTTCAATATAACAAGCAGAGAGCAGGTTATCATCAACACATGGTACGGCGGTGAGATGAAGAAGGGTATGTTCTCTATGATGAACTACTACTTACCACTCAAGGGCATGGCTTCAATGCACTGCTCAGCTAACACTGATATGGACGGAAAGAACACAGCTATCTTCTTCGGACTTTCAGGAACAGGAAAGACAACACTTTCTACAGATCCTAAGCGTCTTCTTATCGGAGATGACGAGCATGGTTGGGATGACAACGGAGTATTCAACTTCGAAGGTGGATGCTACGCTAAGGTTATCAACCTTGATAAGGAATCTGAGCCGGATATCTACAACGCAATCAAGAGAAATGCTCTTCTTGAGAACGTAACAGTAGATGATAAGGGTGTTATCGATTTCAACGACAAGAGCGTTACAGAGAACACACGTGTATCTTATCCTATCAATCACATTACAAACATTGCTTCAAATGTAAACGGAATTTCTGCAGGACCTGATGCAAAGAATGTTATCTTCCTTTCAGCTGATGCATTCGGAGTACTTCCTCCTGTATCTATCCTTACACCGGAGCAGACAAAATATTACTTCCTTTCAGGATTCACAGCTAAGCTTGCAGGTACAGAGCGTGGAATTACCGAGCCTACACCTACATTCTCAGCATGTTTCGGACAGGCATTCCTTGAGCTTCATCCTACAAAGTATGCTGAGGAGCTTGTTAAGAAGATGGAGAAGAGCGGAGCAAAAGCTTATCTTGTTAACACAGGATGGAATGGAACAGGAAAGAGAATCTCTATCAAAGATACAAGAGGAATCATCGACGGAATCCTTAGTGGAGATATCCTTAAAGCTCCTACAAAGAAGATCCCTGTATTCGATTTCGAAGTACCTACAGAGCTTCCTGGAGTTGATCCTGCAATCCTTGATCCTCGTGATACATATGCAAATCCTGCAGAGTGGGACGAGAAGGCTAAGGATCTTGCAAACAGATTTGTAAAGAACTTTGCTAAGTATACAACAAATGATGCCGGAAAGGCTCTTGTATCAGCAGGCCCTTCATTATAATTGAATCAGATCCATTATAATAACAAAATCGGACAGGTTTTCCTGTCCGATTTTTGATATGGTCGGAATGTAGCAAATTATGTGTCAAGTCTCGTGGGCCTAGATTTGAAATATATCTATATATATGTTTTTTTTGTGTTGTAACATTGCAAAAGGCTCAATATTATGTGATAATATCATGTGTCTGGGGTGTGCGATACCCTGCATATTTTGAACCTACATTTTTTTGAAAGGGTTACCTTCTATATTATGATTCGGAAGTCAGGCCTCCTAAGAGTGGACGACGGAAGATGATTTGCGAGACCCACCTGGCGTTTGCTAGGACTCAAAATTGCAGGAACGGCACTTTGGGCATATTTTTTTGTGCTTTTATACCTTTTCAAAGAAAAGATATTTAAGCGTAATTTTTAATGTGAATTAATAATTCATATGGATTATTAAATATAGATTTATGGAGGAAATCATGAACGAAAGATTAAAAAAGATTAAAGAGGATACCCTCGCTAAGATTCAGTCTTCAGGGGACCTGGAAAATCTAAATGATGTTCGTGTAGCCGTTCTGGGAAAGAAAGGTGAACTCACTTCGCTGTTAAAGTCGATGAAGGAGGTTGCGCCTGAGGACAGGCCGGCTTTTGGACAGATGGTGAATCAGGCTAGAACCGAGATAGAGTCGGCTCTCGAAGATGCCATGAAGATGATGGAAGAAAAACAGCTTGAGTTTAAGCTTAAGAACGAAGTTATTGATGTAACACTTCCTTCCAAAAAACTTAAGACAGGACACAGACATCCGAATACTATAGCACTCGAGGAAGTTGAGAGAATCTTCGTCGGAATGGGATATGAGGTTGTTGAAGGACCTGAAGTAGAACTTGATTATTACAACTTTGAAGCATTGAATATACCTGCAAATCATCCGGCTAAGGATGAGCAGGATACATTCTATATAAATAAGGATATTCTCCTCAGAACTCAGACTTCCGGAGTTCAGGTTCGTGTTATGGAGAAACAGAAGCCGCCTATCAGAATGATTGCACCGGGTCGTGTGTTCAGAGCTGATGAGGTTGATGCAACTCATTCTCCTTCGTTTCACCAGATTGAGGGAATGGTTATAGATAAAAATGTTACTTTTGCCGATCTCAAAGGTACTCTTGCTGAATTTGCCAAGGAGATGTTTGGAGAGGACACAAAAGTAAAATTCAGACCACATCACTTCCC
>JAILHT010000022.1 GCA_024695665.1 Lachnospiraceae bacterium | reverse complement strand
GCGTATACCACACGGTAATCGACATTCGCGCCGTCAAGAGCATTCTTTGCTATCTCACAGTTAGGGCATGTCTTGGTTGCAAGAAGAATGTTTGCTCCTTCAACAGATTCGCGAAGCGCATCTTTTACCGATGCTGTGTTTACACATTCTGCCATACTTCTTACTGTGTCTGATTTCTCAGAAACATTGTCTGAAGCGTGCATTGCAGAAGTATCATTAGACGTTGCCTTAACACCAACCTCTTCTGTATCCGCAGACACTTCTGTTTTTCCCTGACCGAAAGCTGTAATCTTCTTGTATGTCTTTCTGTTCTTAAACTCAGAAACCTTTCCATCATTCCAGTTCTTTACAGGACGATAATAACCGGTGATTCTCGAGTAAACTTCTGCCTCTCTTCCACATGTTGGGCAAACAAAATGCTCACCTGAAATGTAACCGTGCTCTGCACATACCGAGTATGTCGGAGAGATTGTGTAATAAGGAAGACGGAAATTGTCCGAAATCTTCTTTACAAGAGTTGATGCTGTCTTCCAATCCGGAAGATTCTGTCCGAGGAAACCATGGAAAACTGTACCGCTCGTGTAAAGTGTCTGCATATCATCCTCAAGCTCAAGGGCATCAAAAATGTCATCCGTGTAGCCAACCGGAAGATGTGTGCTGTTTGTATAATAAGGAGCCTCACCGTTCTTTGCTGCTGTTATTATGTCTCCGAACTCCTCAACATCATGCTTTGCAAATCTGTAGGTTGTTGACTCCGCAGGTGTAGCCTCAAGGTTGAAAAGTGCACCATACTGCTCCTGGTAGTCTGAAAGTCTCTCTCTCATATGATTGAGGCATTCAACTGAAAAATCATGTCCTTCCTCGCCGACTATGTTACCGCTAAGCCACTTTGCATTCTCTATAACCTCGTTCATACCAACAAGACCGATTGTTGAGAAATGGTCGTCGAACTTTCCTAAGTAACGCTTTGTGTAAGGATAAAGTCCCTCGTCGAGAAGTCTTGTGATAACCTGACGTTTTACATCGAGCGATCTTGCCGCTATGTCCATATAATGGTCGAGCATTGCAAAAAACTCTTCCTTCGTATTTGAAAGATAAGCCATTCTAGGAAGGTTCAAAGTAACAACACCTATTGATCCCGTGCTCTCGCCCGAACCAAAGTAGCCGCCACCCTTCTTTCTGAGTTCTCTCAGATCAAGACGAAGTCTGCAACACATACTTCTTACATCCGAAGGATTCATATCTGAATTTACATAATTCGAAAAATACGGAGTACCGTATTTTGCTGTCATTTCAAAGAGAAGCTTGTTGTTCTCTGTCTCGCTCCAGTCAAAATCTTTTGTTATTGAATAAGTAGGGATTGGATACTGGAAACCTCTTCCGTTTGCATCGCCCTCAATCATGATCTCGATAAAGGCTTTGTTTATCATATCCATCTCTTTTTTGCAGTCGCCGTATGTAAAATCCTGCTCCTCGCCGCCTATTATGGCTTTGAGATTCTTCATATCATCCGGTACCGTCCAGTCGAGTGTGACATTTGTAAATGGAGCCTGAGTTCCCCAACGTGAAGGAGTATTTACGCCATAGATAAATGACTGGATACACTGTTTTACTTCCTCATAATCGAGATTGTCTATTTTTACAAAAGGAGCAAGATAGGTATCAAATGAAGAAAAAGCCTGTGCTCCGGCCCACTCATTCTGCATGATTCCTAAGAAATTTACCATCTGGTTGCAGAGGGTGCTAAGATGTTTTGCAGGTGCACTCGTTATACGTCCTGCAACTCCTCCCAATCCTTCGACTATGAGCTGCTTTAAGCTCCAACCTGCACAGTAACCTGTGAGCATCGATAGATCGTGAAGATGAAGAAAACATTTTCTGTGTGCCTCGGCAATCTCATCATCATAAACTTCTGTGAGCCAATAGTTTGCGGTGATTGCTCCGGAGTTTGAAAGAATAAGACCTCCGACACTGAGTGTCACTGTGGAATTCTCTTTTACTCTCCAGTCCTTCTCTGCACCTATATAATCATTTACAAGTTTTTTGTAATCGAGAAGAGTCTGTTTTGTCTCACGAATTTTTTTACGCTCCGAACGATAAAGGATATATGCCTTTGCAGTGTTCGGATAACCCAAAGTCATGAGTATCTGCTCAACCTTGTCCTGAATCTGCTCAACGCTCAGAAGATTCTCCCCGCTCTCATCGGCTCCGGTTGTCGCCATAAGACTTGCTGCTCTTGAAATTGCCGAAACCTCTCTTGCATCGATTTCTCCAGTTGCTATAAAAGCTTTTGCAACTGCATTTTCAATCTTCGTGATATCAAACGGTACCCTGGCTCCGTTTCGCTTGATTACTGTCTCAATACTCATACCTTTCTCTCTCCTTCAAAAAACTCTATTAACTCTCCGCTACCTATACTTTTCTTAACATCAACAAGTCTCTGATTGCTGCTGCCTCTGAAAATGCATTCAGAGGATTTTAGGCTTTCCACAAATCTGCCATCAACAAGAACATCGATATACTCAAGCGCCTCTATGGCTTTCTCTCCGGCTTTCCCGGATAAAACTTCGTCAAAGGTCCACCCTGTGTATGCCCAGACATCAAGTCCCATAGCCTTTGCCGCCTTTGCAATCTCTCCTGCCGCCTCGGCCTGCAAAAGCGGATCTCCACCCGAGAGCGTGATCCCATCCAGATATTTTGTGTTCCTTATCTTGTTGATAACCGATTCCACCTCCACATGTTCTCCGCCTTTCGGATCCCATGTATCGGGATTTTGACATCCGGGGCATCCGTGAATGCATCCCTGAAAAAAGATACTCATCCTGACTCCCGGTCCGTCAACCATTGAATGTGGTACGATTCCGGCAAGATACATAAAAGATTTTTCTCCCATAATTCTCCCCGCAGTCAACTTAGCCTCTGAAAAAAATTATAGCTAGCAGTTGTGTGAGTGTCAATAAAAAATACAACATCTAGTGTTTTTTGTGAATATTCACTAGATGTTGTACTAATTATTGTTGTAAGTCCATTGTGGCTTTTGGTAAAAATCCCAAGACAAATTGTATGATCCCTCTAAGTCGTATTGCTAGTCCGGCTTCTTGCTCATCCGACATCCTGCTCGTCCGACATCCTCCTCGTCCGACATCCTCCTCGTCCTACATTACCCCATTACCGCTCAGGAGAGAAAAAATGTCATCTTGAGCTGTAATAATTGGCCTTTTCAGTAAGAAAATAGACGTTCTTTAAGAGTTTTACCGCTCGACTTCTGACAATTCAATTTCTGAGCGGTACTGCCGCGAAGAAAACTCTTATTATTACCGCTAGCATCTTTTGTTTTCACAGGTGTAAGCCTGAATGCCTTTCTTAAAAGGGCTTAAATCCAGTCAAAATCGGCATATTTTCAGGCTTACTTAGCGCTTGTACCCACTATGAGCGGTATTCTCGCCGGCCGGGCATTTTAAAGTTACTTTAACAGTAAATCCTCCTCCGGCCGGGCATTTTCAAAGTTACTCTAACAGTAAATCCTCCCCCGGCTCAGAATCTACTAAAAAACAACCACGCTTGGTTTGAACTCGTTCTTTGCGCAGGTTCCATATACAAATCTGAAATCGTACTCACCTGTCTTTTCATCTTTGAGTTTCATCTCGTAAGAGACAAGAAGCTCTCCGTTCTTGTATACGTCGTATTTTGCATCGGTGACATCATAAGCCACAAATTCGAGATTATCCTCGAAATCAAAGAGCGCATCATCCGTATAATTGCTTGTAGGAAGAATAGTATTGCTCTTGATCCACATTGGGATGGTGTGATAATCTACCTTCTCGCAAATCCACTCTCCGCCGTCTTTTCTCTCGCCTGTGAAAAGATTTATCCATTTTCCCTTAGGAAGATAATACTCGGCGATGGAATCCTCCCTGAAAACAGGGGCTACAAGAATCGAATCTCCCAGCATAAACTCCTTATCTATATATGCACAGTTTCTGTCCTCCGGGAACTCAAGCGCAAGGCTTCTCATAACAGGTATTCCCGTTTTCGTGCATTTTACGGCCTCTGAATAAAGATACGGAAGAAGTGAAAGCTTTCTTCTCGTGAACGCTCTCACTACCTCTACTGCCTCATCATCATAGAGCCAAGGCACACGGTAGGAACTGCTGCCGTGTAATCTGCTGTGTGTAGAACAGAGACCGAATGCCGCCCATCTCTTGTAGACATCCGCGGTGGAGGTCTGCTCGAAGCCACCTATATCATGACTCCAGAACCCAAAGCCTGAGCTGGTGAGGGAAAGACCTCCTCGTAAGCTCTGCTCCATCGGCTCATAGTCTGACCAGCAATCGCCGCCCCAGTGAACCGGGAACTTCTGACCACCTGCTGTCGCCGATCTAGCAAAAACAAGCGCATCGTTATCGCCTTTCTCCTGTTTCAAAAGTTCAAACACGCATTTGTTGTAGAGATATGTATAATAATTGTGCATTTTCTCAGGGTCTGCCCCGTTATAATAAACACAATCCGTAGGAATTCTCTCACCGAAATCGGTCTTGAAGCAGTCAACTCCCATATCTGTCAAAGCCTTGAGTTTGCTCTGATACCACTTGCACGCATCAGGGTTTGTAAAATCGACCAGTGCCATGCCAGGCTGCCACATATCCCACTGCCAGACATCACCGTTTTCTCTCTTTACAAAATAACCATTCTCCATCCCCTCCTCAAAAATTGCTGAGGCCTGGGCTATATACGGATTGATCCAGACACATACTTTTATGCCTTTTTCCTTTATCCTCTTAAGCATTCCCTTTGGATCCGGAAAGGTCTTGTCATCCCAGAGAAAATCGCTCCAGTGGAACTCCTTCATCCAACAACAGTCGAAATGGAAAACAGAAAGTGGAATACCGCGATCAATCATTCCATCGATAAAACTCATAACTGTCTTCTCGTCGTAATCCGTCGTGAAAGATGTGGAGAGCCAAAGACCGAAAGACCACTGTGGCGGAAGTGCCGGCTTTCCTGTGATGTCCGTGTATTTTACAAGGACATCCTTCATAGTCGGTCCATCTATCAAAAAATAATCAAGTTTCTCGCCCTCAACGGCAAAAACAACTTTAGAAACTTGATTTGAAGCCACCTCAAAATCAATCTTATCCGAGTGATTTACAAACACGCCATAACCCTTGTTTGTCATATAAAACGGGATATTTTTGTATGAGAGTTCCGAGCTTGTTCCGCCGTCCTCATTCCATATCTCAATGCTCTGTCCATTTTTGACAAGCGCGCCGAATCTCTCTCCGAGACCGTATACAAGCTCTCCCACCCCGAGTGAGAGCTGCTCTGCCATATAGGCTCCGCGGCCGGTGGAATCGTAAGGCATTCCCCTGAATTCCTTCTTTATATATGTAGGCTCGCTCTTTGTGAGAAGTGTATCGCCGCGCATATATTTCATGGCGCCGCTCTCCTCATCTATGACCAAAGAGAGACTTCCGCTCTTTACTGTTGTAATGTTGCCCTCCGAAGACACCTCCATATGGCCACCGGAAAGTTCAAGTTCAAACTTCGGACTTCTGTCGACAACTCCCATATGATGGAAAGTCTGAACCCTTATCACGCCGTCCATCGGCGCAGATATTTTTATCGTAAGAAGAATTCCTCCCAGAGTATCACCCTTTGTGACAATCTTTGACGTCGGTGCGACAATCGTAAGTTCATCTTCCTTCAAATGTTTTTCATAAACCTGCTTAGGTGAAAATGCAGCAAACCCCTCCTGCAAAATCCACGCTCCGTTTTTGAATTTCATATACTTCTCCCTTCTAAAAAAATGTGCAAACAGCACTAACAAAGTTATACCATTTATAAAAATATAAACATTTTTTATCTGACAAAATTCGTCCTTGCCATCTCCTTCTCCCTCTCAGGAAGACCGTATTTTTCTTTTCCCAAAGCGATTGACTTCATAAGGAAAGACATATTCTGCGCCAAAGTTCTCATAGTCTGGAGACCTTCAAGATCCTCATTTGCCTCGCCCGGCGCTGCACCGTAAACCATATTCCAGTACTGGCTGGTTGCAATAACCATATTGCTTATGGAAAAATACTTGTTCAAAACATCAAAGGAAGCTGAAGAACCGCCTCGCCTTGCGACAACAACACTCGCTCCTACCTTGAAAGATTTGTCAAAATGCGTGCTGTAGAAAAGTCTGTCGCATAGGCTTATCAATGAGCCGTTCGGACTTGAATAATAAACCGGAGATGCGAGCACAAGGCCATCCGCCTCCTCAAACTTTTTAGCAACCTGATTTACAATATCATCAAAGACGCATTTTCCGGTACCTGAACAGCTGCCGCAGCCAATGCATCCGCGTACATCGGTAGTTCCTATATCAACTATCTCGGTTTCGATTCCCTCACCGTCAAAAACCTTCACCATCTCCCCGATTGCGATGGAAGTATTTCCGTTTTTCTTTGGACTTCCGTTCAAAATTAAAACCTTCATCCTGTTCTCCTTTCGACACCCCTTAATCCACTATCCGTATTAAGGATCAACATAATCTGATATTTCGAATTTACAATTTTAAGAAATTTAATCCGACATTTTGATTTTACAATAATTCGTGATAAATATTCTCAAAAAGAATATTAAGTTTTTATTAACTCAAAAAATAGTGTTGAAAAAAATTATCTTCAAGCATATTATCATATTTGAACAGTTTTATATTTTGTGCAATTTTATTTTGTACATTTGAATATAAGCTTGTTTGGGCAGCATTTATAATCGAAGTTTTATTGATTATAACGATTGGTTTTATGACAAAAGAGGTAATAAGATGGAGACAACAAAAGAATTTGACATTGGTTCATATATGACAGCGGGCGTTGAGCGAGTTGTAAAAGACGCTGTAAGAGCTACTTTGAAGGACCCTGCCGAAAGCATTTTTATGGCAAAATTTGCAATGGCCACAAAGAAGGCAGCCGGAACGAGAAAAAAATATAAGGCAGAAGGAATAAATGTTCCTCCGTTTCTTATTGCATCTATAACAAGCAGTTGTAATCTTCACTGTGCCGGATGTTATTCCAGACAGAACGAGGCTACAAAGGATTGCGCACCGGAAAATCAGCTCTCTGATGAAGAATGGCTTAAGATATTTGAGGAGGCAAATGATATAGGAATCAGCTTTATCCTGCTTGCAGGCGGTGAGCCTCTGCTTCGAAAAGGAGTCATAAAGGCAGCCGGAAATATGCCTGACATACTTTTTCCGATATTTACAAACGGAGTTTTTATAAGTGACGAGTACTTCAATATGTTCGAGAAAAACAGAAACCTCGTTCCTATCATGAGTATAGAAGGTCACAAGGAATCGACCGACAGCAGACGTGGCGAGGGAATCTACGATCGTCTCATTAACAACATGCAGAAATTTCATGACAAAAATCTCATCTTCGGAGATTCGGTCACAGTCACAACAGAAAACTATGATGATGTTCTCTCTGACGATTTCATAAATATGTTGAGAGGCTACGGTTGCAAGGCCGTAATCTACGTTGAGTACGTACCTGTTTCCGATGAGAGCAAAGATCTCGCACTCTCAGAGGAGAAAGAAGAAGGCTTGAGAGCCAGAATAAATGAGCTCAGGGAAGCATATCCTGATGTGGTATTCATCTCCTTCCCGGGGGATGAGAAATCCTCGGGTGGATGCGTTGCTGCAGGAAGAGGATTTTTCCATATCAACTCGCACGGCGGAGCAGAACCATGTCCGTTCTCACCGTTCTCAGATACAAGCGTACTTGAATCAGGCTTAAAGGGTGCAATCTCCTCCAGACTTTTCAAGGCACTACAGGACGGAGATATATTAAAAGACGACCACGTCGGAGGCTGCGTTCTCTTTGAAAAACGTGATCAGGTACAGGCTATACTGCAGTCGTAAGCGAGGCATTCGCTAAGACACGTAAAATACAATTTGCATTTATAATTCATGGTTATATAGAATTCCTACTATATACAATTCTTTTCATAATTAATTTCCTAAAAAAGCCGGGGCGCTGTCACTTCACAGTCGTCCCGACTTTTAATTTTTGGTTTCTTAATTTTTGGTTTTTAAATCCCCGATTTCTCAATCCCACTTCTTCATAACTATCTCCAACCCTTGAAGAAATCATAAGCCTTCGATATCTTTTCAAGTTCATCTCTTATTTTTATGTGCTGAGGGCAGTGTTTCTCGCAAAGTCCGCATTTTATGCAGTCCCCGGCTCTGCCGTGCTCTAATGTATAATTGTAATAATATACAACCTGAGTTGTGTTGTGCTTGTCCTGGACAAGCTTAAGATACTCCGGGATCGGTATGTCCTTAGGACACTCCTCCTTACAGTAACCACAGGCGGTACAAGGAATAGAAACCTGCTTTTCTATAAGCTTTCCGGCCATAAGTACAAGGGCCATCTCCTCCTTGTTGAGCTTGTCAAAACCATCCAAAGATGACATGTTCTCAATCTGCATTTCCATCGAGTTCATTCCGGATAAAACTATGTCCACCCCGTCCAGTGAAGCTGCGAACTTCAGTCCCCACTCCGCCGGTGTCATGGTGTGACCGTCTGAAGATAAAAGTTCCATAACATCGTCGCTCACCCTTGCTAAAGTTCCGCCCTTCAAAGGCTCCATAACAAAGATACGTTTCCCATGCGCTCTCGCGACCTCGTAACACTTTTTCGACTGAATGCTCTCATTCTCCCAGTCAAGGTAATTTATCTGAAGCTGAACAACCTCTATGTCGGGCTGTTCTGAAAGGATTCTCTCAAGCACATCGGCCGTATCATGAAATGAGATTCCGATATGTTTTATAAAGCCCTCTTTCTTTTTTTCCCTTGCGAACTCGAAACTTTTAAGTTCCTTTGAAACCGCATAATTTACCGTGCTCTGATTGTGTATCAGATAATAGTCAAAATATCCGCTCTCCTGCCCGAGTCTTTTTAGCTGTTCCTCAAAAATAAAAGCCTGCTCTTCCTCTGACTTCATAAACTCATTTGTAAGTTTGGTCGTAAGAATGTAGGCTTCTCTCGGATACCTGTCCACAAGAACTTCTTTTAGAGCCGGCTCGCTCATTCCCTTGCAGTATCTGTAGGCAGTATCAAAATAGTTGAAGCCGAGACTCATCGCAGCATCAACCATCTCTCTAAACAAATCAATATCTATTTTTTTCTTGGACTGCATTGGTAGTCTCATACAGCCAAATCCAAGTTTTTTCATAAGCAAAAATTCCAAAAAAACTATTTTTTCTCAGTTTCGTTCTTCGCAAAAAGAATCATAATAATCCCGGCGAGAACCGCAAATGAACCGGCGCCCAAAAACATAGGGCGAAGTCCTATCACATCGAGCATTACTCCGGCATATGAATTTCCGAGTATCGATCCGATGCTCTGACAAAGGACAACAAGAGCCTGCGCTCTTACTTTTTCCCTCGGTCCCACAATACTGTTTACGAACATTACCGATGCAAAAACATATATTCCCGAACAGAGGACATTCATGACGGACATCATATATATAAATCCCAGCGACGGCGCGATTGCCGCAAGCCAGACCTTTATACCGTTGAAGATGAAAGATACCGTAACCAACGTCTTCGCGGAGAATTTTTTCAAAAGAATAGGCGATGCAAAAAGCATAGGCATCTCAACACCGGCTCTGACAAACTCACTTATTCCGTACTCTGCGGCGCCACCTCCGAGGTTCTCTACAACCCTTATCATAAAGGTGAATCCGGCTGACTGTCCCGCTCCAAGCAAAACCGCACAGATTAAATAGATCACGAGAAGCTTATTGCCCTTAAGCATCTGAGCGTAGGATACCTGCTCATCCCCGTTTTTTCCGGCTCCGTATTTTGCCGGGTCAATGTCCTTGTATGGATTTGGCATAAACAAGACGGCTATCATGCAGACAAAAGCGCCCACAAGAAAGATAGGGATCAAAACCTTAGCCGTATATTTTTCTATAACAATTCCAAAAACATATGCAGCGATAGCGTAAGAAATCGATCCAACACCCCTAGGCCATCCGTATCTCGCAGGGATTCCTACGTTGTTGAACTGCACAAGTTGAGCATTCAAAAAACCGTTGTTGCT
>JAILHT010000001.1 GCA_024695665.1 Lachnospiraceae bacterium | reverse complement strand
GGATATTTTCCCTCATATCTTCTGGGAAGTATCTATGACGGAATGCTCCTCGAACAGATAGAGGAGGAACTCGGCAGTGTAGATGAGATATTGAAGAACGGTGACATAATAAAGATCACACGCTGGTTAAATGAGAAGATTCACGTGTATGGAAACACGAGGACACCTGCGGAGACGATAGAGGCTGTGTGCCACAAACCTGTGAGTGCAAAACCGCTTATCAATTATTTTAAAAAGAGATATAAAGCTTAATCGAAAAAAGGGCTGCCGCACGGACTTTCATCCGTACGACAGCCCTTTGCCTCTTACTGTCTTATTTCTTCTTTTTTGCAGAAGTATTATTTTCAGCTCTCATGGAATTGTATTTTTCGGTGAGCCTGTTTGTGAGACTCTTTTTCTTTGGAGCTGCTTCAAGATTTCCTCTTATTCCCTTTACATCAACAATGTAGAGACCACTGATCGTAACCTTTACCTCTTTCTTTACAGGTATAAGATCATAAATGCTGTTCTCACAGAGGAAAGTCATAACCTTAGGGCCAACCTTTGCCTTTACAATAGGAGCTTTTGAACGACGTACCCACCATGGTGTCTGCTCAATAACATAAGACGGAAGACCGGCTTCTTTCAGTTTCATCTTCTTTTTATCAATGATAAGCATTGAGACTGTCTGTTTTGTCTCTTCAATGATTTGATCCTGCTGTGTCTTTGCTTTATCCGCTTTCTTTCCAAAGAAATAGAGCGCAATGGAAGCGGCAGCCAATATCACTAAAATAACAATCAAGACGATTGTAAATGTATTCATAACAAATCCTCCTAACCACAAATACGTGTGATATTCTAACATTTCAGTTCATAAAAAGCAATAAAAATAAAGGACCAAAATCCTTTTATTTTAAACTGTTTTGTGTTATGGTATGCTAGATTTTGAAAATCATTTAGGAGGTTGTTTAGAAACTAATGAAAAAGAAAATGTTTATTGCGGTTTTGGCTATGGCTATGACGCTTCAGGTTACCGCATGCAATTCGAGCAATGGGGAGACAGGCGAAAACAGCGAGGCTGTTGAGAGCAGTGAAAGTGCGGAAGATACAGAAAATACAGAAAATGCAGAGGACACGGAGACTACTGAAAACGGAACTGAAGAAAGTACCGAGGAAAGTACAGAGTCATCCACCGCATCGTCAGAACCATATTCGGAGGCAGAATATACAGCTCTTGATTATGTTACACTCGGAGACTATTCTTCATTTGATGTATCAATCGATGAGAGTTCATATGTTGTAAGTGAGTCGGATGTCAATGATCTCATTGACGAGATGATCGACGATGCCGGCGCATATGAGGATGATGATACTCAGGATACTGTTCTTGAGGATTCTGTTATAAGAGCTGATTACGTAGGAACAATCGACGGAGAGGAATTTGACGGCGGTTCGGCTACGGACAATATTATCGATGTTGCAAATAATATGGAGCTTGCAAACAAATACTCTTATATTGAGGGCTTCACGGATGGACTTCCGGGGGCAAAGGTGGGAGAGACGGTTGACTGCACAGTTACTTTCCCGGAGGATTACACAGAGGAAGATCTCGCCGGAAAAGAAGCCGTATTCACATTTACGATAAATGCGATAGAAAAGGTTTACACACATGAGAACATCGATGATGAATATGTGTCGGAAAAACTTGGATACAATACGGTTGATGCACTTAAAGTGGCAGCAAACGAGTCGGTTCAGACAAATACACAGAATACGAGAAAAAATGATATTCAGACACAGTGTATAGAACAGCTTATGGAGAGATCCGAAATAAACGGATTCCCTGAGGATATGATCGACACCAGATTTGAGTACAGTTACAATAGACTTGAGAATTCTATTTTGAGCTACTATTCGATGACAATAGAGCAATATGCGGCATATCAGGGAATGACGCTCGACGAGTACAAGGAGTACTTAAAGAGTGAGATAGAGACCAGCGCAAAGCAGGAGATGCTTTTAAAGGCTATCTGCGAGACTGAGAATATGGAGATTGACGACAGCGGTTTCAGCGAGTTTGTCACAACACTTCTCACAACATACGACTATGAGAGCAGCGATGAACTCTATGCAGCATATGATGCTGATTATGTTGAGTACAGTTATCTCATCAAGAAGGCAAAAGACCTTTTGTATGACAATGCAACCGTGACGGATTCTGCAACAACAGAGAGCACGGAAGAAACAGAGACTGCCGAGACTGAAGCGGCAGAATAATAAATATAAAACACAGGAGAGAATGAAGAAATGGATATGGAATTGACCAACATCAGAGATCTTTACAGAGAAACAGCCAAGTACGTTGACACCGAGATTACTATCGGTGGATGGGTCAGAAGTATACGAAATTCGAAAACCTTCGGGTTCATTGTTGTGAATGACGGTACTTTCTTTTCGCCGCTTCAGGTGGTTTACGGAGATGGGCTTTCAAATTTTTCGGATATCGAAAAATTGAATGTAGGGTCAGCCATAATTGTAAAGGGTATGCTTGTTGCAACACCGGAGGCGAAACAGAAATTCGAACTTCAGGCAAACGAAGTGATAATCGAAGGTGAAAGCACACCGGATTATCCTCTTCAGAAGAAGAGACATACTTTCGAGTATCTCAGAACACAGACACATTTAAGAGCCAGAACAAACACTTTTGAAGCAGTATTTCGTGTTCGATCGGCAATTGCATTTGCAATACACAAGTTTTTCCAGGAGAGAGATTTTGTATATGTTCATACACCGATCATCACCGGAAGCGACGCCGAGGGTGCGGGAGAGATGTTTAGAGTGACAACAATCGATATGGATGATGTGCCAAAGGGAATCGATGGCAAGACAGACTACTCAAAGGATTTCTTCGGGAAGTCTGCAAATCTCACTGTAAGCGGACAGCTTAACGGTGAGACTTATGCTATGGCTTTCAAAAACATATATACTTTCGGACCTACTTTCAGAGCCGAGAATTCAAATACCACAAGACATGCAGCAGAGTTTTGGATGATCGAGCCGGAGATTGCTTTTGCCGATCTTGAGGATGATATGATGCTCGCAGAGGATATGCTCAAATATATTATTCAGTATGTTATGGAGACATGTCCTGAGGAGATGGAATTCTTCAATTCATTTGTCGACAAGGGACTTATAGACAGACTCAACAATGTGGTAAATAATGATTTTGCAAGGGTTACTTACACCGAGGCGGTTGAGATCCTTGAGAAGAACAATGATAAGTTTGATTATAAGGTGAGCTGGGGAACAGATCTCCAGACCGAGCACGAGAGATTCCTCACTGAGGAGGTTTATAAGAGACCTGTTTTCGTCACTGATTATCCGAAGGAAATAAAAGCTTTCTACATGAAGTTAAATCCTGACAACAAGACGGTTGCGGCAGTTGACTGCCTTGTACCGGGAATCGGAGAGATTATCGGAGGAAGCCAGAGGGAGGATGATTACGATCTTCTCAAGGCCAGAATGGAAGAACTCGGCATGAGAGAGGAAGATTACGAATTTTATCTTGATTTGAGAAAATACGGAAGTGCAAGACATGCGGGATTCGGACTCGGATTTGAGAGATGCGTTATGTATCTCACCGGAATGCAGAACATCCGTGATGTAATTCCTTTCCCAAGAACAGTCGGAACATGTGAACTTTAATTTATAAAGGCTTTAATAGAATTTGTAATATAAAGGAGGATACATTGTATGCTGATTGAGTTGAAAAATGAGTTTCTCACAGTGGAAATCGAAAGTCTCGGGGCCGAGATAAAGAGCGTGAAAAACGCAGACGGTTTTGAGTACATGTGGAATGGCGATGAGAAATACTGGAAACGAACGGCGCCGGTGCTTTTCCCGTTTGTGGGAAGCCTTAGGGACAAACAGTACACCTACAAAGGTGTGACATATCCTATGGGACAGCACGGATTTGCAAGGGACATGGAGTTTGAGGTGGACTCGAATTCCTTGAGCGAAGCCTGGTTTGAACTTGATGAGAATAACGATACCTTAAAAGTATATCCTTTCAAATTCAATTTAAAGATTGGCTATCAGCTTGAGAAGGACACTTTGAAAGTAATCTGGAAGGTTACAAACAAGGACGAAGATGAGACGATGAATTTTTCAATCGGAGCTCATCCGGCATTTATGTGTCCGACACAGGGCGAGGACAGCAAAGAGGGCTATGCCCTCAAGTTCAACACAAAAGAGGGACTTGTCTATGCGAGAATAAATGATGAGGGACTCGAAAAGAACAACAAGCAGGAGCTCGAGCTGGACGAGGATGGAAAGATTGTCATGGACGAGGGTTTTTTCGATGAGGGAGTCTACATCATTGAAGATTACCAGTCGAATGCAGTGTCGATAATAGACAAAAAGGGAAAACCTTACATAAGTGTAAAATTCGACGCACCTCTTTTTGGAATATGGTCACCTGACAAGAAAGCACCGTTTTTGTGCATAGAGCCATGGTACGGAAGATGCGACAGAGAGACGTTTTCTGATGATCTGCCACGAAGAGAATACAACAACAAATTGAAGGCAAAGGAAACCTGGACAAGGAACTATACAATAACGTTTGCATAATAATTAAAAAACGTTGAGACATTAGTCACACAGAGGTCAAAAAAACTTTGCATCTTATTTACAATATGCTATAATACATGAGCAAATGACTAGATTTAGAACAAAGGAGTGTTTGTTATGAAACATGTTACTACACTGAACACAAGAAGATTACAGAATACAGTAAAGAAAGGCGGATGCGGCGAGTGCCAGACATCTTGTCAGTCTGCATGCAAGACTTCCTGCACAGTAGGAAACCAGACATGCGAGCAGACAAAATAGCAAAAAATTAAAAGTTATGACGGGGAATGGAAAGCGCATAAAGAGCGTTTTCCATTCTTTTCGTGTATAACAGCCAAGTTAGAAAGAGAGTAATACAATAAGTGATTCATCAGTATAAGAATAATGGGTTCAATATTGTTCTTGACGTAAACAGTGGAGCAATTCACGTGGTTGATGATGTGGTCTATGACAGCATTGCGTTGTACGAGGATCACTCTAAAGAAGAAATAATAGATGAACTTTCGGGAAAGTACTCCGTGGAAGAAATAGGGGAAGCTTTGGAAGAAATCAGACAGTTGGCTGAGGACAAAGTGCTTTTTACGGAAGATGATTACCGTGACTATATTATAGATTTTAAAAAGAGACCTACAGTTGTAAAGGCGCTTTGCCTTCATATTGCACATGACTGTAACCTGGCCTGCAAGTACTGTTTTGCCGAGGAGGGAGAGTACCACGGAAGACGTGCACTTATGTCCTATGAAGTCGGAAAAGCGGCACTTGATTTCCTGATAGCAAATTCCGGATCAAGGAGAAATCTTGAAGTTGATTTCTTCGGAGGAGAACCGACCTTGAACTTCCAGGTTGTAAAAGATCTGGTCGCATACGGAAGAGAGCAGGAAAAGATACATGATAAGAATTTCAGATTCACACTCACAACAAACGGTGTGCTTCTGGATGACGATATAATGGAATTTGCCAATAAAGAGATGGCAAACGTGGTTCTCAGCATAGACGGACGAAAAGAGATAAACGATATGATGAGACCTTTCAGAGGCGGAAAAGGAAGCTACGATCTGATAGTTCCGAAGTTTCAAAAGCTCGCCGAGTCCAGAAATCAGATGAACTATTATGTCAGAGGAACTTTCACGAGAAACAATCTCGATTTTTCCAAGGATGTGCTTCATCTTGCTGATTTGGGATTCAAGCAGATTTCCGTCGAGCCTGTTGTCGCACAGGAGACAGATTCATACGCGCTGAGGGAGGAAGATCTTCCACAGTTGTTTGAAGAGTACGACAATCTGGCAAAAGAGATGGTTAGAAGGAAAAAAGAGGGAAATGATTTCAACTTCTTCCATTTCATGATTGATCTCGAAGGCGGACCATGTGTCGCAAAGAGACTTTCGGGATGCGGTTCCGGAACAGAATATCTTGCCGTGACCCCTTGGGGAGATTTTTATCCTTGTCACCAGTTTGTAGGAAACGAGGACTTCCTTATGGGAAATGTATTTGAGGGAATTAAAAATACGGACATTAGGGATGAATTCAAATCCTGCAATGTGTACGCGAAAGAGAAATGCCGCGATTGTTTCGCCAAGTTCTACTGCAGTGGTGGTTGCGCAGCAAACTCTTATAATTTTCACGGAGATATTCATAACGCTTATGATGTTGGATGCGCTCTGCAGAAAAAACGTATCGAGTGCGCCATTATGATAAAAGCGGCTGAGGCTTTGTCCGAGGCGGAATAAAAGAAATCTTATTTATTAGGAGAGACTTAAAATGAAAAACAAGTACAGTAAGAGTAGGGGAGCGGTAGTGCTTGTCGTTATCCTGGCCATTTTGGTTGGCTTGGCATATTACGCATACACAATTCTTTCTTCTACAGGAGTCGGAGAAGAAAAGAGCATTAAGCTCGGCCTTGATCTCGCCGGTGGTGTAAGTATCACCTACCAGGTTGAGAATGAGAATCCTACAGATGAGCAGATGAGTGACACTGTATACAAACTCCAGAAGCGTGTCGAGGGATACAGCACAGAGTCTTCTGTATACAGAGAGGGAGATGACCGTATAACGGTTGAGATCCCGGGTGTAACGGATGCAAATGCAATTCTTGAAGAACTCGGAACACCGGGTTCACTCGAATTCCAGACATCTGACGGCGAAGTATTCATGACCGGAGATATGGTGGCTGACGCACAGGCTGCCTCAACTCAGGATGAATATGGCAACGCACAGTATGTTGTTGAGCTTACTCTCACTGATGAGGGTGCAGAGATTTTCGGAGAGGTTACTTCGGAAAATGTCGGAAACACACTTCCTATTGTCTATGATGAAGAGGTTGTGAGCAATCCTACTGTTCAGGAAGCTATAACAGGCGGAAAGGCACAGATCAGCGGAATGGAGAGCTTTGAGGCCGCTGAGCAGCTCGCTTCTTACATAAGAATCGGTTCACTTTCACTCGAACTTACAGAGCTCCGTTCTAACGTTGTAGGTGCTCAGCTTGGAAACGAGGCGATAAGCACAAGCCTTAAGGCTGCGGGAATCGGACTTTGCTTAGTAATGATCTTCATGATCATTACATATCTTATAATGGGTTTTGCAGCTTCTATCGCACTTGCAATTTATACATGCCTTGTTGTTGCTGTACTTTACCTCTTTGAGATAACACTTACTCTTCCGGGTATTGCCGGTATCATCCTTTCAATCGGTATGGCAGTTGATGCGAATGTCATCATTTTCGCCCGTATCAGAGAGGAACTTGCAACCGGAAAGTCTGTTTCAAATTCAATAGATATCGGATTCAAGAAAGCTATGTCGGCAATCCTTGACGGAAACGTTACAACTCTTATAGCCGCAGCAGTTATGTATGTGCTCGGTACCGGTACCGTAAAAGGATTTGCAAGCACACTTGCAATCGGTATTATTCTTTCAATGTTCACAGCACTTGTTGTGACAAAGTTCATACTTCATTCTTTCTTTGCACTTGGAGCAAGAGATGAAAAGATGTACGGAAGACTTAAAGAAATCAAGCCGCTCGCTTTCATAGAGAAGAGAGCAATATGGTTCTTGATTTCAATAGTTATAGTTGCAGCCGGATTTGTTTCTATGGGAGCCCATTCGGCAAGCGGCTATGCGCTTAATTACAGCCTTGACTTTATCGGAGGAACATCTACAACTGTTCCGTTCAATGAGGAATACGATCTTGCAACTCTTGAGAGTGATGTTGTTCCTAACATTTCGGAGATTACCGGAGACAGCAACATCCAGACAACAAAGGTTCAGGGAAGCAATGATGTAATCTTTAAGACAAGAACACTCACACAGGACGAGAGAGAATCCTTGATCACAATGTTTGAGGAAAACTACTCGGTTGAGAGTGACAATATTTCCATGGAGTCTATAAGTTCAACGGTTTCTTCGGAGATGAGAGCAGATGCTCTTAGAGCCGTAATTGTCGCTGTTGTACTTATGCTTATATACATCTGGTTCAGATTCTCCGATCCGAGATTTGCCGTAAGTGCAATCGTTGCGCTTGTGCATGATGTACTTGTTGTTTTGACGGTGTATGCAATACTTCGTATATCCGTTGGAAACACCTTCATTGCATGTATGCTCACGATTATCGGTTACTCGGTCAACGATACGATTGTCATATTTGACCGTATCCGTGAGAACATGAAGTCAGTAAGGTCTACAGCTACTGAGGAGGAGGTAAAGGCAATAGCAAACCGCTCACTCACACAGACTCTAACAAGAAGTATTTATACTTCAATAACAACATTTATAATGGTATTTATGATTTACATTTTAGGTGTTGCAACAATTAAAGATTTTGCGCTTCCGCTCATGATAGGCCTCATAAGCGGTTCGTATTCATCTATCTTCATCGCGACCGAGCTCTGGTTTGTAATGAAGAAAAGATTCGGAAAGAACAAGTTAACAGACTAATCCAACAAAAGGAGGCATCATGTACACACTGGAAGACATTAAGAACACTGATCCTGAAGTAGCACAGGCAATCGTCGATGAGAGCAACAGACAGAACAGTCACATCGAGCTCATCGCATCAGAGAACTGGGTAAGCCCGGCAGTTATGTCGGCAATGGGTTCTATTATGACAAACAAATATGCAGAAGGATATCCGGGAAAACGTTATTACGGCGGATGTGAATGCGTTGATGTTGTTGAAGACCTCGCCAGAGAGCGAGCAAAGAAACTCTTTGGATGTGACTATGCAAACGTTCAGCCACATTCGGGAGCACAGGCAAATATGGCAGTACAGCTTGCCATATTAAAACCCGGGGATACAATAATGGGTATGAACTTGGACCATGGCGGACATCTTTCGCACGGATCACCGGTAAACTTTTCGGGATTGTATTTTAATGTTGTACCTTACGGTGTAAATGATGAAGGTTTTATAGATTATGATAAGGTAATGGAAATTGCAATGGAGTGCAAACCAAAACTTATCATTTGCGGAGCATCTGCTTACGCAAGAACAATTGACTTTAAGAAGTTCAGAGAGATTGCAGATGCATGCGGAGCAGTCCTTATGGCAGATATCGCACATATAGCAGGACTCGTTGTAGCAGGACTTCATCCAAACCCGTTCCCATATGCAGATGTAGTTACAACTACAACGCACAAGACACTCAGAGGACCGAGAGGCGGAATGATCCTGGCCAATGCCGAGGCGGCAGAGAAGTTCAACTTCAACAAAGCCATCTTCCCGGGAGTACAGGGTGGACCTTTGATGCATGTCATAGCAGCGAAAGCTGTTTGCTTTAAGGAGGCGCTTGATCCGTCTTTCAAAGAGTATGCGACACAGATTGTAAAGAACTCCAAGGCTTTATGTGAGGGACTTCAGAAGAGAGGAATCACGATTGTCTCAGGTGGAACGGACAATCATTTGATGCTTGTAAACCTTGCCGTGATAAACAAGACCGGTAAAGAGGTTGAGAAGCTTCTTGATTCCGTAAATATTACATGTAACAAAAATACAATACCAAACGATCCAAAGTCTCCGTTTGTTACAAGCGGAATCAGACTTGGAACGGCAGCTGTCACATCCAGAGGAATGAAGGAAGATGATATGGACAAGATAGCTGAAGCAATAGCAGGCATGCTTCTTAAGGGAGAAGAGTTCGCACCGACTGCAAAAGAGATTGTAAAATCTCTTACAGATAAGTATAGCTTACTATAAGATGATTTTATGGTCGGGGAGATTTAACCTCCCCGACCATATTTGACTTTTTTTAATATGAGGGAATTATAATGAGCAAAAAGAAGGTAGGAATAATAGCTGCGGTAGTTGCAGTGGCGGCTGCAGCATGCGCAGGAACATATTATTACGGAGATATCGATTTTGATTTTTTCAAATCCTCCACAGAGGACAAGGTGTACGTGGAGAGCGTATCGGAGATAATGGGGCTTGGAATCAGCGGACAGAACAGATATTCCGGAGTTGTCCAGACACAGAAGACAGTATCGGTCAATCCGGATTCGGACAAAAAAGTAAAAGAGATATATGTTTCCGTAGGAGATACCGTTGAGGAAGGAACACCTCTTTTCTCATATGATATGGAAGAACAGGAAATGAACCTGGCTCAGCTCAAACTGGACCTTGAGGAGATAAATGACAGTATCGAACAGGACAATAAGGATCTTGCAGAGCTTGTTGCTGCCAGGGATGCTGCCGCAGAGGAAGACAAATTCCAGTATGTGACGGATATTCAGGAAAAGCAGGCTGAGATCAAGCAGGCCGATTATGATAGAAAGAGCAAGGAACTTGAGATTTCAAATGCTCAGAAAGATATGGAGATTACAGAGGTGGTAAGTACCACTTCAGGAGTGGTCAAATCTATAGTTAAGCCGGACGATGATGAGGACAGTGATTCATCATACAGTGATTCATCGGAGCAGGCGATGATCACTATAATGCAGCTCGGAAATTACAGAGTAAAGGGAACGGTCAATGAACAGAACTATTCATCCTTGACTGTCGGAGGAGCTGTAATAATAAGATCAAGAGCGGATGAGACACTCACATGGACAGGAAAGATCAGTTCGATAGATACGGAAAACACACAAAGCGATGATGAGGACGAGGATTATTCATCATCCGAGACTTCCTCAAGCAGTTATCCGTTCTATGTTGAACTTGACAATACGGACGGCCTTATAATAGGACAGCATGTTCTCGTTGAGATGGATGAAGGTCAGGCAGAGGCAAAAGAGGGCCTTTGGATATATGAAAGCTATGTTGTAAGCGAGGAAGCGGAGGATGGAAGCACTTTAAATTTCGTATGGGCCGCAAGTGATAAGAATGAGCTTGAAAAAGCTTATGTCGAGCTTGGAGAGTATGATGAAGCACTCGGAGAGTATCAGATCCTTTCGGGAATCACAGAGGACAGCTATATAGCTTTTCCGATGGATAGCTTCTACGAGGGAATAACAACTGTTACAAACCAGGAGGAAGTCGACTACGATGCCGATATTTACAATTCCGACGCTTCTATGGATGAAGATGAGGAATATTTGGAAGACGACGAAGATTATTCGGAAGACGAAGACTATTCTGAGGATGAGTCACTCGATGAAGAAGTGATTGATGAGACGGTGGATGAAGAAGGAGCCGACACTGAAGGTGAGGTTGTTTTGGATGACACAGTTGATGATACAGCCGAGGATGCTGCTGAGGAGGTAAGTGAATGATACTTTCATTGGAACATATCTATAAAGACTATGTTCAGGATAAGCTTGTCGTTCCGGTGCTTAAAGATATAAACCTCTCAGTGGAGGAAGGAGAGTATGTTGCCATAATGGGTCCTTCAGGATCGGGAAAGACAACACTTATGAATATCATAGGATGTCTCGATCATCCAACTTCAGGGGAATATATTTTGGACGGAAAAAGCGTTCTTGGACTAAAAGACAACGCATTGTCCGATGTGCGTTTGAACAGTATCGGATTTGTATTTCAGACTTTTCAGCTCATGCCAAGAGAGACTGCACTTGAAAATGTGTCACTTCCTTTGAGTTATGCGGGAGTCAAGAAATCCGAGAAGAAAGAGAGAGCAATGAAAGCTCTGGAAAGAGTAGGCCTCAAGGAGAGAGCATTATTTAAACCGACACAGCTTTCCGGGGGTCAGAAGCAGAGAGTTGCCATTGCCAGAGCTATGATAAACAATCCGAAGATTCTTCTTGCTGATGAGCCTACAGGTGCACTTGACCAGAAGTCAGGTGAACAGATAATGAAACTTTTCAGGAAACTCAACGAGGAAGGTGTAACAATTATAATGATTACACACGATCCCGGAATAGCAAAAAATGCCAAGAAAATATATTACATTATAGATGGTGTAATATCCGAGGATGAGGAGCAGGCAAGAACAACTGCTGAAGCCTTGGAGAAAGAGTCTGCTATCGACGACGATTTTTTGATTGATGAGGAACCTTCTGAAGAATCTTCTGACGAAAAGGAGGTGACCAAAGATGAAAAGTCTTAAAAAGTTCTTGGTCACAGTGATTGTTCTCGCAATTATAGTCGGTGGAATAGGCGTAGCGATAAAACTTTACCGTGTACACAAGGTAAATACTACGAGTGTAGAGGGTGTGGCTGTTGAAATGCTCAACAATGCAGAATGGCTTGCATACCAGACAACCTCCTATTCGACGGGACTCGTATCTTCCGATAACAGACAGGCCGTTTATTACAGCTCGGATAAGACTATAACCGGTATAAATGTCAATGTCGGTGACACTGTAAATGCAGGAGATGTCCTTTTGACATATGATACGGCAAAAAGCGATCTTGAAGTTGAGGTGAAGGAAATAGACATTCAGCAGGTCGCAAATGATATCATCCTCGAACAGAGAACTCTTGAAAAACTCAAAGTGACCGTCCCTGTGGAGGAGACGGAGGAAGAAGAGGAAGAAGAGGAGGAAGAAGAGGTAGATGTCGAAGCTGAGACGATGATAAACACTCCGATTAAAGACGGAGATGCTTACAACTACATCAACAAAAAGGCCGAGGCATACGAAGGTAAAGGTACTTCCGAAAAGCCTTACAGATTTTTATGTACTGAAGATTGTTACGTATACGGCAGCTATTTGAATTGGCTCATAGAAAAAGGCAAAGTGGCAGTCTTTGAAGTATACGAAGGAAACGATCTCGAGAGAGCGGATATTATAAGCAGCTGGAAGGCTGACGGAAATAAGATGACAGAGTCTTATTCGGATGATGCTTTTTACAATGTAATAACAAAGGACGAGGTTGTTTTTAATACTGTCGAGGACATTGAGGACGAGACAGAGGAGGAAGAAGAGGAAGAGACAGACACCGAGGAGGAAACCTATACAGCCGAGGAACTTAAGGAGGCTATAGAGGAGTCAGAGGCAAATATAAAAGAGTTGGACTTGAAAAAGAGAAAGCTTGAGCTTGAACTACAGAAACTCAAAGCGTCACTGGATGAATCTGAGGTTGTTGCAAAGGTAAACGGAACTGTGACAAAGGTCGCAAGTCTTGAAAATACGGATTCCTTAACAAACTCGGATGTAGTTGTTGAAGTATGTGCATCCACAGGAAAATATCTCACCGGAAATATTAGTGAGCTTCAGCTTGGAACACTCAATGTCGGAGACGAGATAACTGCGACATCATGGAGCAATAATAATACATACACCGCGACTATCACCGAGATATCGGACATACCTGTAAGCGAGAGTGATTATTACAGTTACGGATCAAATCCAAATGTCTCTTATTATCCGTTTACGGCATACATAGAGACCGGCGATGAGTTGGAGTCCGGAGATGCCTTGGATCTCTCGATATCATCTACCTCCGAGGATGTAGCATCCATAATACTTGAGAAGAGTTATGTCAGAAAAGAGAACGGTCACTATTATGTATATAAAGCCGATGAAAATGACAAGCTTGTAAAACAGTATGTAACTACCGGAAAAACTTACGAGGGATATTATATCGAGATCAAGGATGGACTAAGTGAGGATGACTTTATAGTTTTCCCATACGGCACTGAAGTCAAAGAAGGTGTAACCGTTCAACATGATGAGATCATAGATGAAGACGAGGAGGATCTTGACGAAGATTATGATGATTATTCGGATGATTATTCGGATGACGAGATAATTGAGTATGTAGATGACGGATCCGATGATACCGTTGAAGATGAAGAATTCGATTATGATGAGTAAGGAGGAAGAAGATGTTTGAAAATATAAGAATGTCCTTCAAGGGCATCTGGTCACATAAAATGCGTTCCTTCCTCACAATGCTGGGAATCATCATTGGTATCGCTGCTATAATAGCGATTGTTTCGACTATAAAGGGTACAAACGAGCAGATAAAAGAGAATCTTATAGGTTCCGGAAACAATACTGTAAAGATTCAGTTGAATCAGGGTGACTATGAGTATGAGATAGATGACTATTCAGGTATACCTGACGGTGTGACTCAGATATCCGACGCAACCATGACCAAGATAGGAAAAATTGATAAGGTTGTGTCTGCATCAAGATATCTGAGACGAACGGATTATAACGGATATGTATATTATCTCAACAATTCTCTTTCGGGAGGTAGTGTCACCGGAGTAGATAAGAATTATTTTGAAACATTAAATTATGTTTTGAGAGAGGGACGAGGCTTTTCGGAGAGTGACTATGACAATTACAACAAAGTAGCTGTTTTGGATGAGGACTCGGTTGAGACTCTGTTTCCGGGAGAGGATCCGGTCGGAAAAACAATTGAGATAAACAAGGAACCGTTTGTTGTAATAGGTATAGTAACTTCCGGAACAACGTTTGAACCTACGATAACAAGTGAGGAAGACTATTACACTTACTATGAGGAGACAGCCGGAAACGTATATATTCCATCTTCGGACTGGCCTATTGTCTTTCAATTTGACGAGCCTGAAAATCTGGTCATACAGGTTGAGAGCACGGATGATATGACATCGGTCGGAAAGGCTGCGGCAGATATCTTAAATGCGGCCATATCACCGGCGGATGATACGATAAGTTACAAGGCGGAGGATCTGCTAGAGCAGGCAAAAGAGATACAGCAGCTCTCTGAATCCACCAACAATATGCTTATATGGATTGCCGGAATATCACTTCTTGTCGGAGGTATAGGCGTTATGAACATCATGCTCGTAACGGTTACCGAGAGAACAATGGAAATAGGACTAAAAAAAGCTATCGGAGCCAAGAAGAACAAGATACTTGGGCAGTTCTTGACAGAAGCTGTCGTGCTTACGAGCTTAGGCGGAATAATAGGAGTTATCTGCGGAATAGCATTGGCGGAGATCATTTCTAAGGCGGCCGATATGCCGGTTGCGATAAGCGGACCTGCAGCGGTCGGAGCAGTTGCATTCTCAATGGTAATAGGAATTGTATTCGGTATGATGCCAAGTTATAAGGCGGCAAATCTCGATCCTATTGAGGCTCTCAGAAGAGAGTAAAAAAGTGTATGAAGATAAAAGGTCTTGAGAGGAAACTCTTAAGACCTTTTATAGGGGCTTTTGCGTATTATATCTTTTGCCGATTGTGGCGGTGTTCTTTACCGGCATCAGACTTTTGAGGAAAAGAATTTGAGGATAGTGATAATAGACGATTATATAGATTAAAAGCGCATGCAGAATTTATCTGCGTGCGCTTATTCTGTACTTTTTAGGCGTTATACCGTATCTTCTCTTGAAAACTCTTATGAGGTGACTGCAATCGGAAAATCCGGTTTCACTGCTTATATAATTCAGATCGTAATCTGTGAAAAGAAGTAGGTTCTCGACCTTGCTTAATCTTATGAATTCTATATATTCCTTGCAGGATTGCCCGTACAGATCATGAAAAACCTTTGCGAAATATGAGTAGCTCATATTGCATTTTTTTGCGAGGGTCTCCATTCTTATCTGTTCACCGGAATGCTTGTCTATGTACATCAGAATATCATGTATATTGAAAAGCTCCTCGGATACGGACTGTTCCATCTCGATTCCCTGCTCATGCCAATAGCGGTAGAGGATTATTAAAAGCGACGAGATGTGAGATTGCATAAACTGGTCGTAGCCGTATTTTTTTTCCTCCATCTCATTTAAACAGGTATCAAAAAATCTCTTTAGGTCAAATCCGTCGAGCTCCTTTGAATCAAACTTCAATCGCATATCTTTATTCTGCGTGTACAATTTTGAGACGGTATTTACCTTGGGAAGATAGCTCATTGAAAAATCCATTCTGTTTGGATCGAAACGCAGAACAATATAATTTCCGCTTTTTTTATTTTCAACTCCGAATATTGCATGTACCACCTGAGGCGGGATAAATATCATATCGCCCTCGCTCAAGGTATAAGTCATCTCATTGCAGGAGACACATATCTCACCGGTTGTAACATAGAGTATTTCAACAAAATAATGCCAGTGTGATTCTATTGGAAAAAGCATGTATGAAGTATCCGTAAACCATGCTTCCATAGGCGAATTCAGTCGGTCTGTATTCTCGTATAAATCTTTCATCTAAAACTCCGAAAAAAATAGATTTGTTATATTTTTAAACCAAAACCATTATATTATAAAAAAATAAAGATTGCTATATTATCCTTTGCAATGTTGAGTGCGTTTTATTTTCAGAGGTTATATTATGAAAAACAATAAACAATCAGCAGTTAGATTTGCAATTTTGGAAGCGATTTACTGGTGTATCTTCGCATCATACGGCTCGTACATAACGGCCTTCGGACTGTCGAGAGGATATCCGCAGAGCATGGTGAGCATAATGGTTGCCGGGTACATGGTGTGTGCCTTCATGGGGCAGTTTTTCTGGGGAAGTGTGTGCGACAAACTGCGTACAAACAAAAAAGTATTTATTTTGGGAATCGTTTTGGGAGGACTTGTTCAACTCGGAATGTATTTCTTTGATAGTCCGATTATATTCGGTATTTTATACGGTACATTCGGATTTTTGATGGGACCGATGGGGGCAATTCTTGAGACATGGCTTTTGAAGAGTATTCATTATGATGTGTCTCTCTACGGAAAATCCAGATCGATGGGAAGTGCAGGATATGCTGTCTGTATTCTTATAATGGGAAGACTCATAACAAGGTTCGGATTTTTTATAATGCCGATCATATCTTCCGGAATAATCCTAATCACACTGCTTATAGCATTGAGAACGGATGACTCACCGGTAGACAACACCTCCACGGTTTCAAAACAGAAAATCACAACAAAAGACATTTTATCGATACTTAAGATTCCGGATTATCTTCTCGTGCTTGTCATGATGCTTGGAATCGGACTTTGCATCTCGCCTGTGAACAACTTGAAAATCATGGTTCTTCAGGATGTCGGTGGAGATGTAAGTACACAGGGTGTGGATTCTTTCTGTGGATGTATAGCTCAGTTTGCTATGTTTTTCATGTCCGGAGTATTGACGAGAATACCGCCGAAAATAAGAATGATAATCTGTTCGGTGATCACATTTATTGCGCTTTTTATCGATTATAATGCAACAAGTCCTTGGATGGTAATCTGTGCGACAGTTATGCTTTTTGGTTCGTACAGTGTCATTTTCCCGGCTGCGAGAGAGGTTGTAATGACAACCGTAAAATACGAGTATCAGACAACTGCAAACGGTCTTGTTGATGCTATTTACGGTTCACTCGCCGGAACGATAGCGCTCATGTTTGCAGGCTCTATCGCCGAGGCATACAGTGTGAAGTTTATGATAATGATTACGCTTTGCATGTCGGTTGTTCCTATCATAATAATGATTGTTGTGCTCGCGAGGGACAGCAAGTCCAGAAGGAACTGCGCATGCGAAGTTCAGTATAAATAAGATGCAAAAAAATGCACCCTTACACTTTGATATGGTATACTGTATTTAACACAGTCAAATGAGATCCCCACTTTTATGCGATGGCATAGGTGGGGGGTATGACTAAAAAAGCGCGAGGGGGATACGAATATGACGGACGCAATGTTTGATAATTCGCACATTATTTCTTGGCTCAAGTATTTTTCGGAAAATACAAAAGTCGATCTGGAGCATGTTAAGATTCTCGATATTACAAAGAAGAACAAGAATCTTATTCCGACAGTGGAAGCACACAGATGCGTGCTGGTATTCACGGAGGCCGGACATCCGGACATTTTTTACAAAATGTACATGGCGGGACTGGGTGAGTGCGAGGTCATATACAATGAAGGAAGCGAACCGCACGGGCCAATAAAGAGTGATAAGGTATCAAACATGATAGACCGCGGAATCAACGCATCTGCCGGAATGATCATTTTGAATCCGACCAACAGAAGCACCGTAAAATTCGGTATGGACAACGCAGCGCTTGCCACGGGTTCGGTAAGATACGTCGGAGCTGAGATAAGGTCTGTCATCCTCTCAAAAATGCAGATTATAGAAGGAAAAAATATTTGCGTAATATCCGGTGAGTCCATCGTAGTTGAAGCATCAAAGATGGATGGAGAGGGCTCAATAATAGCGGTCGAGTACAATTCCAATGACAGAAAGACTCTTGAGGAGAATGTGGATCGTTTCGGCCTTGAGAATGTAACAATAATAGATCATGTGGATGAGGAAAATATGAAGGGACTTGCGGTTCCGGATGTCACAATGCTTGTTTCCTCTGCCAGCATGGAGCAGGAGATGGAATATATGATCTCCATCAATCCAAATATGGAATTCGTTATATACACCTTGGATTTTGTGACAGCAGCACAAATGCCTGCGCTCTGTGCAAGACTTGGAATAAGAGATCCGGAGATAATACAGATATCGGTTTCAAGACTCACGACCAAGAACACTTACAAGCAGGAGCCGGCACCTTGGCTTATAACATGTAAAGCCGGTGAATAGAAGTTTATATATCAGATAACAAGCATATGAATAAAAGTTCACATATCGGTCACAAAGCGAACAAATTTTAAACATTATATTTAAGGATAATAGATACTCGTAAGGAAGCTTACGAGTATTTTTTTATGAAAGGTGAAGCCGTCAACAGGACGGCGAGAGGTGAAAAAATGAAAAACAGAAAGATTAAACTTGCTTGTGGAATAATGATTGCAGCGCTTGCCATGACATCTTTGGCAGCATGCTCAAGCTCAAGCTCGGATACCGCAGTTGAGGAGTCTACAGAGACTGAGGCATCAACAGAGACAGAAGATGAGACAGCAGGAGCAACTTTTGAATATACGGATGGTTCTGATACATCAGACCTTGCTGGAACTACTATTAAGGCATCTGTAACAGCAGTTGACGGATCCGCAATAACTCTTTCAGTAATGGGAGGAAACGGAGAGATGCCGGAGGGAGAAGCTCCAAGCGGAGAAGCACCAGAGGGAGAAGCACCAGAAGGAACAGAGGCAGCCGAGGGAGAAACTCCTAGTGGAGAAGCACCGGAGGGAGAAGCACCAGAAGGAACAGAGGCAGCCGAGGGAGAAGCTCCAAGCGGAGACGCACCTGAAGGAGAAGCTCCTAGTGGAGAAGCACCGGAAGGAACCGAGATGGGTGAGGCGCCTGAGATGGAGTCAAAGGAAGCAACACTCACAATCTCAGACGAATCAATCCTCAACGGAGTTACACTTTCCGATATAGCAGAGGGAACAAATCTTGAAATCACATTTGATGCGGACGGAAATGTCGAGAGCGTATCGGTTGCAGAATAAAAAGTGAATTCACATAAACGTCACAAAGCAAACAAATTTTAAACATTTTCGTATGTATAATAAGTACTTGTAAGAGACAGACTTACGAGTACTTATTTTAATATGAAAGGTAAAGCCGTTAGGACGGCAGGGTGAGGACATGCAGAACAAAAAAATCAAACTTGTATGCGGAATAATGATAGCTACATTGGCGATGACATCGCTTGCAGCTTGTTCTACAGGAACGAGTTCAGACAGTGCGGTGGAGACAGAGACATCAGAGACCTCAGCGGACAGCACAGAGGTGACAACAGGAGATAATACTTTTGAATACACAGATGGCTCAGACACGAGTGAACTGGCAGGAACAACGGTTACGGCATCCGTAACAGCGGTAGACGGAAGCACTATTTCACTTTCTGTTATGGAAGGCATGGGCGGAAACGGAGGCGCACCTGAGGGAGGCGCACCGGAGAACGGATCAGGTGATGCAAATGCTGAAGCAGTAAGCAAAGATACAGAAAGTGCTGATACAAACAGCGCAGAAACAGCAAGTACAGATGCAGAGAATACAGATGCTTCAGAGAATGAGACAGCAGAAGGAGAGGCACCGAGCGGAGACGCACCTGAAGGAGAGGCACCAAGCGGAGATAAGCCTGAAGGAGAGGCGTCAAGCGGAGATAAACCTGAAGGAGAGGCACCGAGCGGAGATAAGTCTGAAGGAGAGGCACCGAGCGGAGATAAGCCTGAAGGAGAAGCATCTGAGGGAACAGATAGCGCTCCTTCAATGGAGACAAAAGAGGCCACTCTTACAATCGGAGACGAGTCTGTTCTCGACGGAATCACACTCTCCGATATAGCGGAAGGAACAAATCTTCAGATTACATTTGATGAAGACGGAAATATTGAGACCATCTCAGAAGCAGAAGAAATGGGTGGAGGAAGCGCACCGGGAGGAGACTCACAGGGTCAGTCACAGGGCGTTGACAGCTACACAGCCGTTACTGAATATACAGAAGATACCGAAGTTTCAGATGAGACATATTCTTCAACAGGAACTGATGAGAATGCGATTCTTATATCAAACGGAGCAACCGTCTCACTTGATGGCATAACAGTAGACAGAACTTCTTCAGACAGTACAGGTGGTGACAATTCAAGCTTCTATGGAGTCGGAGCAGCGATACTTACAACCGATGGAACAACAACCATCTCAAATTCTACAATTACAACCGATTCAGCCGGAGGTGCGGGTGTATTTGCTTACGGTGACGGTGTAGTGAGTGTATCGGATTCAACTATAACAACAACTCAGAACACATCAGGAGGTATTCATGTTGCCGGAGGCGGAACACTTCTTGCCAGCAACCTGGATGTAACAACAGACGGTGAATCAGCAGCCGCAATCAGAAGTGACAGAGGCGGCGGAACAATGATTGTAGACGGCGGAACATACACAAGTAACGGAGTAGGCTCACCTGCTGTATATTGTACAGCTGACATTGCCGTAAATAATGCAACACTTACAGCAACAGGGTCAGAGGCAATATGTATGGAGGGACTCAACAATCTCTATCTTTACAATTGTGATATCACCGGTGCAATGCAGGATCTCGAGCAGAATGATACTACATGGGATATAATAGTATATCAGAGTATGTCAGGTGATGCAGAAGTCGGAAATGCTACTATGCAGATCGTAGGAGGAACACTCACAGCTGAGAACGGAGGACTTATATACACTACAAATACAGAGTCAAGCATACTTCTCTCAGATGTAGATATCACCTATTCTGACGATAGTGAATTCTTCCTTATGGCTACAGGAAATACAAATGACAGAGGATGGGGAACAGCAGGTGCTAACGGAGCTGACTGCCTCTTTACAGCAGACTCGCAGGATATGGAAGGGAAGGTTGTCTGGGATTCAATCTCATATCTCGATTTCTATATGACAAACGGAAGTACACTCACAGGTGCATTTGTAGATGATGAGACATATGCAGGTGAAGGTGGAGACGGATATTGTAACGTATATATCAGTTCTGATTCAACATGGACAGTAACAGGAGACAGCACGGTTACAAATCTCTACTCAGAGGGAACTATCGTCGATGCATCCGGAAATACGGTAAGCATAGTTGGAACAGACGGAACAGTATATGTAGAGGGAACATCGGATTATACAATAACAGTAACAAGCTACAGCGATACAGCTGATCTTAGTGGTGCTTCAACTACTACAGATTTTGACAGCATTTCAACATCTTTGACAGAGTAAAACATATATAAATCATCAAGTAGTAAGGGAAGGCGTGGCATAAGTCACGCTTTTTCCTTTTTTTGTTTCAGCTAAGCATTATGTGCTGCGATGATAAGAGTGAATTAGTGGAGGAAATACTTTCTTCGGAGTAAAAATTACAGTTTTTATGCTTGTTAGTACATGTAGCGACTGTAATTTTGGAAATCTCATTCAGCTTTTTTTTGATTATTTTTAATAAAAACTGTAATGTATTTTTCGCATTACAGTCTTGAGTTCAGAAACCTACAAAAAGACTGTAATTAAAAAAATGTTTTACAGTTTCATGCTTGCAAATTTTGAAAAAGACTGTAATTCTAACTTTTTAGAAATAATTTTTGAGATTTGTCATTTTATGACATGTCAAAATTGGTATAATAGTATTAGCTATGAGTAGTTTTGGATGCTGAGATTTTTTTTGAAAATTTAACAAAGTTTTTTTCACTGACTCGCAAATTCCCTTTTTACAGGCTTGACAAGGGATGTACAATATTTACCGAAGAAAAAATTCAAGAGGTGAAAACATGAGTAAAACAAACAAAACCACAAGGAAAAGTAAAATCAACAGTCTGATTTTATTTGTAGTGACTTTGGTGGTTGCAAGTACTATGATTTGGTACGGCGTCAAAACAGATACATCGAAAGATGCTGCTTCAGTTAGTGAAGAGACTTCTACGGAGGTCTCTTTTTTTAATACCTCCTCTGAAGAGAATTTTGAAGAGACAACAGTCTCTGTAAATGGAGAGAGCGTTCCAAAATATTCGGGGGAACCTTATTATGTCTTGAATAACAATATACCGGAGTTTTCATATATAACCGATGAATCTTTTGAAGATTACGGAGAGTTGGATTCTCTTGACAGATGCACAAAGGCGACTGCTTGCCTTGGAACAGACACCGCACCGGCATATGGTGAGGAGAGAGGCGATATATATTTTATAAAACCAACCGGATGGAGATCCGAAAGATATGAATGTGTGGATGGCGAGAGCGTATATAACCGCTGTCATCTTATCGCATGGATGCTTGGGGCTGAGAATGCAAATGAAAAAAATCTTGTAACCGGAACAAGATATATGAACCTTGAAATGCTCGAATATGAGATCATGGTTGATGATTATATAGAGGAAACCGAAAATCATGTCATGTATTCCGTTGAACCTTATTTCGTGGGAGATGATGCGGTATGCAGAGGACTTATAATGCAAGGTTTCTCTGTGGAAGATGAAGGTGAGGGTATTAGTTACAATGTCTTCTTTTATAATGTTCAACCCGGAATAGAGATAGATTACAGCACCGGTGCCACCGAATATACGGGGGTCTTTTTGGACACTGATTCAGATGCCGTCATAATTGACTAGAGTGTTCATGAATGCAGGAGAATTGTAAGGTAAAAAAAACGGCATACATTTGACTTAAAATAGGTAAAAAGTTATAATTATAAATGATGTTCAAAGAACAATGTTAGTGGGGGAAATCTTATGAAATGTCCATTTTGTGGAAGCGACAACACAAGGGTAATCGACTCTAGACCGGCTGATGACAATAGCTCCATCAGAAGAAGACGATCATGTGACTCTTGCGGGAAACGTTTTACGACTTATGAGAAGGTAGAGACGATTCCGCTTATTGTAATCAAGAAGGATAACAATCGTGAGCAATATGACAGGGCAAAGATTGAAGCGGGAGTTTTGAGAGCCTGCCACAAGAGACCTGTTGGTGTGTCCCAGATTACTGAGCTTGTCGATGACGTTGAGACAGAGATTTTCAATATGGAAGAGAAGGAGATACCGAGTACGGTTATCGGTGAGGTCGTAATGAGACATCTCAAAGACCTCGATCCTGTAGCATATGTAAGATTCTCATCTGTATACAGAGAGTTCAAGGATGTCAATACATTTATGGAGGAGCTGAAGTCGCTTCTCGATACAAACAAGTGATTAGTTGCAAAAAAAATTCAATTAGGGGTTAATTACCCAGTGCACCAGTCCGATATTATTCATGAACGAAAGTAAATGAGGTGTGATATGAATATATCAGGAATTCGACCGGGAAGCGGTTTTTATGATTATAGCATAGCTCATAACAGCGAGTTGAGAAGCCAGCAGGTACAGATGGCTAAATCAGCTGAATTTGCTAATCTTGAAGCCGAACCCGAGAATAAACAACTGAATATCGAAGTATCGACCGGTAATGTCCAAACTGCACCTGAGCAGTCATTTACATCATTGGATTATGCCAGCCAGTATCAGCCGGATACGACATACGAGATGAAAGGTGCTGACAGCGATCTTAGAAGTCTTGATATGGAGCAGGCTATAAGCGATATGCAGAAGGACAAACTCATTCAGCAGTATCAGTTCTTTGTCGGAGAGGCGCAGACATCACAGGCATTGGGACAGGAAGCACCAGTTGCAAGAGCAATGGAGAACTTCGATTTCTAAAGTTAAGAATTCTTCGGACAGGAGAAAAGCTCCTGTCCTTATTTTTTTGTCTTGATGTAAGAAGTTTCTATGAGAGACTTATATCAGAGGAAATTGATATGAAAAATATTTTTTATCCGAATGAATATCTTGATTCGGCATATTCGATCGATTATGAAAAAATGTATGAAAAAGGCTACAGAGGTGTCATATTTGACATAGACAATACGCTTGTGGAGCATGGCGCTCCCGCGGATGAAAGAGCTGTTGCGCTATTTGAAAGGCTTAGAAGTATAGGCATAAACAGCGTGTTACTCTCGAACAACAAGGAACCCAGGGTAAAAAGTTTCAATGATAAAGTGCATTCAAAATATATCTTCAAGGGAGGAAAACCAAAACCTTCCGGCTACAGAAAGGCCATGGAGATGATGGGGACGGATACATCCAACACATTTTTTGTGGGCGATCAGATATTTACCGATGTCATGGGGGCAAATATCGCCGGGATATATACATTTCTCACGATGCCTATAGATCCGAGAGAAGAGATACAGATTGTCTTAAAGAGATATCTGGAAAAACCGATAATATTTTTTTATAAAAAGAGCAAAAAAAGAAACAGGATATAACAAAATAGTTGAAATTAATGAAAAATTATTATAAAATAAAGCGCGTATGTGACTCGCGTTAGCAAGTTTAAGGAGGATTTATTAATGATTTCAGCAGGAGATTTCAGAAACGGAATTACCATAGAATTCGAAGGAAATGTATTTCAGATTATTGAGTTCCAGCACGTTAAACCGGGAAAAGGTGCTGCGTTCGTTCGTACAAAGTTAAAGAACATCAAGAGTGGCGGTGTTGTTGAGAAGACATTCCGTCCTACAGAGAAATGCCCACAGGCACGTATCGACAGAAAAGATCATCAGTATCTTTACGCTGATGGAGATCTTTATTACTTTATGGATGTTGAGACATATGACCAGATAGCTCTTTCAAAAGATGATATCGGTGATTCACTCAAGTTCGTAAAAGAGAATGAGATGGTTAAGCTTTGCTCACATAACGGATCTGTTTTCGCTGTTGAAGCTCCTCTTTTTGTAGAGCTTGAGATATCAGATACTGAGCCGGGTGTAAAGGGAGATACAGCTACAGGAGCAACAAAACCTGCAACTGTTGAGACAGGAGCTACAGTTTATGTACCTCTTTTCGTAAATACCGGAGATGTTATCAAGATCGATACAAGAACCGGAGAGTACTTATCAAGAGTATAAATCATTTGATTATATTGAAAACAGGCCGTCGGGTATCCGATGACCTGTTTTTTATACGAGAAAACGTCGGGGAGTAATATTTGGAGAAAGGAAATTCATATGAATGAAAACAAAATGGGTACTATGCCCATCGGAAAATTGCTTTTGAATATGGCTCTTCCTATGATTGCGTCTATGATGGTACAGGCCTTGTACAATGTCGTGGACAGCATTTATATCTCAAGAGTTTCGGAAAGCGCAGTCACGGCATTGTCTTTGGCATTTCCGGTACAGAATATGTCCATAGCATTGGCTTCCGGTATAGCGGTAGGTGTAAACTCACTTCTTTCACGATCGTTAGGAGAGAAGAGACAGGATATGGCGAACAAAGCTGCAGGTAACGGTATAACACTCATAATGATAGCAGCCGGACTTCTTATGTTGTTTGGTATATTCGGAGCAAGACCTTATTATGAACTTCAGTCAAATGTTGAGGAGACTGTAAACGGTGGTTCTGCTTATGTATCAATAACAAGCATTTTGTGTATAGGATGTTTTTTTCAGGTCCTTTTTGAGAGACTTTTACAGTCAACAGGAAGAACTATCTACAGTATGATAACCCAGGGAACCGGAGCGATTATAAATATCATACTCGATCCAATTTTTATCTTTGGATATTTCGGCGTTCCGAAGATGGGAGTTGCAGGTGCGGCAATAGCGACAGTAATAGGACAGTGCATAGCCGCTTCCCTTGCGATATATTTCAATATAAAAAGAAACCCGGATATTGAACTTGGTGTCAAGTATATGAAACCGGAGAGTCTTGTAGTAAAAAATATCCTTGTGGTCGGTATTCCTTCTATGGTAATGATGGCTATCGGCTCTGTCATGAACTTCGGAATGAATCAGATATTCCAGAGCTTTTCGGAGACTGCTACGGGAGTATTTGGAATATATTACAAGCTCCAGAGTTTCTTCTTTATGCCACTTTTTGGAATGAACGGTGCGACAATTTCAATCGTTGCCTACAATTATGGTGCGAAGAGAAAAGACAGAATGATGCAGGCTGTAAAGATAGCTGCCACAGCCGCATTCTGTATTATGATGGCAGGACTTTTGGCTTTCCAAATCATTCCTCAGGTCCTTCTTGGAATATTCAATCCGTCGGATGAGTTCCTTGTTATAGGAACAGCGGCACTTAGAATAATCAGCATCCATTTTCCGGTTGCAGCTTTTTGTATTGTTTTCGGAGCTGTTTTTCAGGCACTTGGAAACGGTATATACTCAACTGTCGTATCACTTGGAAGACAGCTTGTAGTACTTCTTCCGGTAGCGTATGTTTTGAGCCTTACCGGAAGCGTGAATAATGTTTGGTGGGCGTTCCCGATAGCCGAGATAGCAAGCCTTATACTCTCTGTTTTCTTTTTCAAGAAGATATATACAGAGAGGATAGCGGTTCTCCCTGATGTGGAAACGGCATAGATAATATAAATAAAAAAGTGAAATTAAAAAGACTCCTTACCATGATGATATTTATCATGATAAGGAGTTTTTTTCGGTTTTTATCAATCCAGTTTTATGAATGAAGGTTTTCTCTCTTTGAAAACACAGAAATAATCAAAACCGCATTCCTTTAACAAGGCAGGAAGCTTATCGAAGTCGTAAGCCACATGCTCCGGTTTGTGGGCATCTGCACCGAGGGTGATTATCTCACCGCCCAGACTTTTGTATCTTTTTATGATATCCGCTGTGGGATTCGGCTGGCCAAGTCCGTATTTGTATCCTGCTGTATTTATCTCTATACCCTTGCCTTTAGATATAAGAAGCTTAAGAATCTCATCAATCACATCCGAATACTTTTGGTAGGAATATCCTTCGGTCTTCATAGGAGAGTAGCGGATTATGTAGTCGAGATGACCATATACGTCAAAATTCTCATAGGCTTTTATGTTCTCTATTATGGACTCGAAATATTCTCTGACTCCTGTATCGTTATCTCTGTCTCTGAAATACTCCGGATAATAAGGGTCGAGACCGTGAACCATATGTGAGGATCCGATAACGAAATCGAAAGGATAGGAGGTGACAAGCTCCTCGTTCTGTTCTGCAACATGGGGCTGGAGTCCAAGCTCAACACCTATGTTTATAGGGAATTTCCCTTTGAAAGAGTGAGCAAGAGGCAGCATTTCGGCGAAGTAGTCATCGATGTCGAAGACAAACAGATCTTTGTCGGGCTCGATGTAGTCATAGTCGATATGGTCGGTGAAGCAGATACCTGACAAACCCTTTTCATAGGCACTTTTTATCATATCCGAAGGGAGTGCTTCGCTGTCCCCGGAAAAATGAGTGTGCATGTGTGTGTCCCAAAGCATATAAATACCTCCGTCAGTCTAAAATTTGTTCGATAGCATAAGCGACTCCGTCCTCATCGAAAGGAAGAGTTATATAATCGGCATTTTCAAGTATTATATCTTCCGAATTTGCCATAGCCACTCCAACTCCGGAGTAGACTATCATAGCAAGGTCGTTCTCGGTATCGCCCATGGACATTACATTTTCTTTATCTATATTCAAGGCTTTGCAAAGAATCTTTATCCCGTTGGCCTTGTCGACATCTTTTGCGGTGACTTCAAGATCACCGTAACCCCCGGATACAACAGTGATATCATCTCTGCTTCTAAGAATCTTTTCGACCTCGTCACGGCCTTCGTAAATCCCATGTTCATTCGCACAAAAATTGAAGGTGAACTTGTGGACGGAAAGTTTATTTTCCTCTATATATTTTGAGAGGTCTCCGACAAAGGTTCTTGTGCGGACGAGATAACTTTTAAGTCCGTCCGTGAGCTGTTTCTGTTTTCCAAGAAGCTCCATATAAGAATCGGCATCCCCCGCGGATCTGGCACTTCCATTTATGTAGGAATCCCTTGTCATGTTGAATCCCTTTACACTTTCAAGCACCTTGACGGCGGTATCCCAGGACATGGGAGAGTCGCCTATCACGGATCCGTCTGTCATATCGTATACACCTGAGCCGTTTGCCGTGATCGCATAACGCATACCAAGCTTTAGAGCCACATCTTTCGGGAGTCCGCTGAACGGTCTACCACTGGAAAGGCATACGTGAATTCCTTTGGAGATTGCTTTCTTTATGACACTCTGGTTTTTTTCGGATATGGTTCCGTCCGGCAAAAACAATGTTCCGTCGAGATCGAGCGCGATAAGTTTTATTTTCTTTCCTTTTAAAGTATTTAACATGTCACAATTCCTTTTTATTTGTTTATCGAACTATTATACATCTAAATGGTTAATTGAAAACAGGAAAAGATTACTTATTGATATATAAAATATGGTTGAAGTTATCAAATATGGTGACACAACTGACACAATTTGCGTGAATTTTTTAACAAAGATTGCTCAAACCCCTTGTTTTTTAGTTTATATTTATGTACAATATTGGCAGATTGGCGTGTCAGCCAGTTAGTAAAAACGAGTTTTTTTCAGGAGGAAGAAAAAATGGCAGTAAGAGTAGCAATTAACGGATTCGGAAGAATCGGACGTCTTGCATTCAGACAGATGTTTGGCGCAGAAGGATATGAAGTAGTTGCAATCAACGATTTGACAAGCCCTAAGATGCTTGCTCATTTGTTAAAGTATGATTCATCACAGGGAAAATATGCTTATGCTGATACAGTAACAGCATCTGATGATTCTATCACAGTTTGTGGAAAAGAGATTAAAATCTATGCATTCCCAGACGCAAACAATTGTCCTTGGGGAGAGCTTAAGGTAGACGTAGTTCTTGAGTGCTCTGGATTCTACACATCTAAGGATAAAGCTCAGGCTCATATCAATGCAGGAGCTCGTAAGGTTGTTATCTCTGCACCTGCAGGAAATGATCTTCCAACTATCGTATACAACGTAAACCACAAAGAGCTTAAGGCTTCTGATACAATCATTTCAGCAGCTTCTTGTACAACAAACTGTCTTGCACCTATGGCTAAGGCTCTCAATGATGCATTTGGAATCAAGAGTGGTATCATGACAACAGTTCATGCTTACACAGGAGATCAGATGACTCTTGACGGACCTCAGAGAAAGGGCGACCTCAGAAGATCACGTGCAGCAGCAGTTAACATCGTTCCAAACAGCACAGGTGCTGCAAAGGCTATCGGTCTTGTTGTTCCTGAGCTCAACGGAAAGCTCATCGGATCTGCACAGAGAGTTCCAACTCCTACAGGATCTACAACTATCCTCGTAGCTACAATCGAGAAGAGCGCTACTAAGGAAGAGATCAACGCAGCTATGAAGGCAGCTGAGACAGAGTCATTCGCATACAATGAGGATGAGATCGTTTCTTCTGATATCGTAGGAAGCACAGCAGGATCTATCTTCGATGCTACACAGACAATGGTTGGAGAAGATAACCTTGTACAGGTTGTTTCTTGGTATGACAACGAGAACAGCTACACATCACAGATGGTTCGTACAATCAAGTACTTCTCTGAGTTAGCATAAGATTATATATCGGAATAGTATTCCGTGAATATGACTCATAAGAGGGGTCCGGTCTTCAATGGGACCGGACCCTATTTATAATTAGGAGGAAATTTCCAAATGGCATTAAACAAAAAGACAGTTGATGATTTAAACGCAAAGGGCAGAAGAGTACTTGTTCGTTGTGATTTCAACGTACCTTTAAAAGAGGGCGTTATCACTGACGATACACGTATCAAGGCAGCTCTTCCAACAATCCAGAAGCTTATCAACGATGGAGCAAAAGTTATCCTTTGCTCACATCTTGGAAAAGTTAAAAACGGACCAAACGAGGGAGAGTCACTTGCACCTGTAGCAAAAGCTCTTTCAGAAAAGCTTGGAAAAGAAGTAAACTTTGTATCTGATTACAACGTAACAGGCGATGCAGCTACAAAGGCTGTAGCCGATATGAAAGAGGGAGATGTAGTTCTTCTTCAGAATACACGTTTCCGCGGAGCTGAGGAGACAAAGAACGGAGAGGATTTCTCAAAGGAACTCGCAGAGCTTGCAGACGATTATGTATGTGATGCATTTGGCTCTTCACACAGAGCTCACGCATCTGTTGCAGGAGTTACAAAGTTCATTTCAGCTAAGGGCGGCACAAATGCGGTTGGATACCTTATGCAGAAAGAAATCGATTTCCTCGGAAATGCAGTAAACGATCCGGTACGTCCTTTTGTAGCTATCCTCGGAGGAGCAAAGGTTGCAGACAAGCTCAATGTTATCGACAACCTTCTTGAGAAAGCAGACACCCTTATCATCGGTGGTGGAATGGCTTACACATTCCTCAAGGCTCAGGGAAAAGAGATTGGAAAGTCTATGCTTGACGAGTCTAAGATAGATTATTGTAACGAGATGCTTGCAAAAGCAGAAAAGCTCGGAAAGAAGATCCTTCTTCCTGTAGATGCTGTTACAATAGCTGATTTCCCAAATCCTATCGACGCTCCTATCGAAACTGTAACAGTTTCTTCAGACGCTATGCCGGCTGACCGTGAGGGATGCGATATCGGACCTAAGTCAAGAGAACTTTTTGCTGAAGCAGTTAAGAGCGCTAAGACGGTTGTTTGGAACGGACCTATGGGTGTATTCGAGAACCCTACACTTGCAGCAGGAACACTTGCTGTAGCAGAGGCACTTGCAGCTACTGACGCAACAACAATCATCGGTGGAGGAGATTCCGCAGCAGCAGTTAACCAGATGGGACTTGCTGACAAGATGAGCCATATCTCAACTGGTGGCGGAGCTTCACTTGAATTCCTCGAGGGCAAGGATCTTCCTGGAGTTGTTGCAGCTGACGATAAATAAATTGTTTGTACAGTGCGTTATTTGGCGCGGTACAGATAATAAAGCGGATTGTGAATGACCGCTTTACAACTTGAATTTCGGTAAAAATATATTAGGTAAAAAAGAAGGTAGCAAAATGGCAAGAAGAAAAATTGTAGCCGGAAACTGGAAGATGAATATGACTCCAAGTGAGGCTGTAAAATTGGTAGCAGAGCTTAAGGACCTTGTAGTATCTGACAGTGTAGATGTTGTTTACTGTGTACCTGCAATTGACATTGTACCTGTAGTTGAGGCTGTAAAAGGCACAAATGTACAGGTTGGTGCAGAGAACCTTTACATTGAAGACAAGGGAGCATACACCGGAGAGATTTCAGCAGATATGCTTGTAGATGCAGGTGTTAAATATGTTGTTATCGGACACTCAGAGAGAAGAGAGTACTTCGGAGAGACTGATGAGTTCCTTAACAAAAAGGTTAAGAAAGCAATCGAAAAAGGTCTTACACCTATCCTTTGCTGTGGCGAAACTCTTGAGCAGAGAGAGATGGGAATCACTCTTGACTGGATCAGACTTCAGATTAAGTCAGACCTTACCGGAGTTGCAGCTAAAGATGTTGCAAACATGGTAATCGCTTATGAGCCAATCTGGGCTATCGGAACAGGAAAGACAGCTACATCGGACCAGGCAGAAGAAGTCTGTGCAGCAATTCGTGATTGCGTTCGCGAGATCTATGATGATGCTACTGCAGAGTCAGTTCGTATTCAGTACGGCGGATCTGTAAATGCAGGAAATGCAGCAGAGCTTTTCGCTAAGCCAAACATTGACGGTGGTCTTGTTGGCGGAGCTTCGCTCAAAGCTGATTTCGGAAAGATTGTAAATTACTAATCAGATATTTACGTAAATAA
>JAILHT010000151.1 GCA_024695665.1 Lachnospiraceae bacterium | reverse complement strand
ATGTTTGTCTCAAGTTTTTCTCCGTTTGGGTCTGTTACAGACATCTCAATAACAGATCCGACCGTCATTATCTTTGGTTCTGCCGCTCTGAAAAAAGGGATGAGTTTTGGGTGATTGGCGTTAAAATTTGCCATCGCGCCTTTTATTTTGAATAAATCCGCAGGGTTAAATGCCATAATTTCTCTCCTTTGTAATCTTTATAATAGTCGTTACTTTTGCAGGTTTTCAAACCAATCTACAGCTCTCTCCGGCCAGCCTTCCATGCACATTCCACTTCCATCTGCAAAGCCGTGACCGCCCGTTGGACCAATCTCAAGCATACAATCAATATTTTTATTCTTAATTGCAGCCACAAGCCTCTTTGAATGTTTTGGGTCTACAAGTTCATCCTCAGCCGCAACGAAAACCGCCGTTGGTGGAAATCCTTCCACGTGATCGGGAATCTCAAAGCAACTGTTGCATGCATCCGTAAGGCTACATCCCACTCCGGTTCTCGCAATTTCATCTCGCTTCAGTTCTCCATCAACCTCTGCTTCTGCCAAAATACGGTAGGAAGTCACCGGATATATAGGAAAACATGCCATAGGCTTTGAAATACCATAAGCTCTGTAACCTTTTTCGGTGTTCCAAAGGCAAACAATATAGCCTCCGGCAGAAAAACCACAAGTTATATACTTGTCCGGATTCACATGGAATTCATCTTTGTTATCTCTGATTATCTGCATTGCCCTCGATATATCTTCCATCGCTTTCAGTGCAGAGCCTTCTGTCATAACACGGTATGTCAGAACAAATACATTATATCCCCTTTTGTTAAAATGGTCTGCGACAGGCCACCCCTCTGTCACACTCCATACATTCACAAATCCGCCGCCCGGAACTATCAATATAAATGGTTTGTCATCATTCTCTCCGTCAGCCGGGAAAAATATAATATTTCTTCCCTTCTTTTCGGGTGAATTCTCACATTCTTTATCACTGTATAACCTGTAATAATATTTTCCGTTCTCTGCTACCTCAAATAGTCTCTCGAAACCTCTTTGCGGATTGTTCCATCCCAGTTTTTTTGTGATTTCACAAAGAGTGTTGTCATAGAACTCCTCCGCCGACAAATCCCACCCGCTGATTGCTTCGGGTGCAATCTCCGAAATCAAAGGATTTTCCAACAACTCTTTCAGCGTCTTCTTCTCAAACACGTCCGTTCTCCTTTTTATAAGAATACTATTGTTTTATTTTCCTTTATTTCGAGATAAAAATCAACAAAACCTCCATTTTACGATTGTTTAATCTGCTCCGACTTGATATACTTTATAAGTCTGTGCCCAGCACAGTTTTTATCACAGATTACGTTTATGGAGGTTTTTTGATGAAACGTGAAAGACTTGGAAGCAGAATGGGTTTTATTATGCTTTCAGCCGGTTGTGCCATAGGTTGCGGTAATGTTTGGAAGTTTCCGTGGATGTGTGGCAAAAACGGCGGTGGGAGCTTTATGCTGGTCTATATTTTATGTTTGATTATATTAGGCATCCCTGCTCTCATAATGGAATTTGCCATAGGGCGCGCGGCTCAGACCAGCCCTCTTTACATGTATAAAAAACTTGAAAAGCCGGGAAGTAAATGGGATATTTTCGGATGGCTCTGCCTACTCGGAAATATTTGTCTGATTGCGTTTTACTCAGTCGTCTGCGGATGGATAATATATTATTTTTACAAATTCATAAGCGGCCAAAGCAGTTCCCTGGGTTTTGATTCAATGATTAAGAATCCGACTGTCAATGTTGTCTTTTTGCTTTTGACACTCACTATCGCATTTATTATTCTTTCGTTCAATCTCCAGGGCGGCCTTGAAAGATTTTCAAAGATAATGATGTCGGCATTGCTTATACTGATGATAGTTTTAGGTGTACACAGCCTCTTTTTGGAGGGCGCAGCAGAGGGTATATCCTTCTATCTCAAGCCGGATTTTTCAAAGATAGACGGTTCTGTTGTCGTCGGCGCCATGAACCAGGCCTTCTTCACACTCTCAACGGGTATGGGAGGAATGGCCATATTCGGAAGTTATATAGATAAAGAACATTCTCTTTTGGGCGAGGCAGTAAATGTTATCGCTCTTGACTCTCTGGTTGCTTTTCTTGCTGGTATAATCATTTTTCCGGCATGTTTTACATACAACCTTGAAGTCAATGCGGGCCCAAGCCTTCTTTTTGATACAATGTCTACCGTTTTCAACAATATGGAAGGCGGGCGTCTTTGGGGCTCCATGTTCTTTTTGTTCATGATATTTGCAGCCATGTCCACCGTTCTTGGAGTATGTGAAAATATTCTTGCCATGATCCGTGAGCTCACAGGTTTGTCAAGACCAAAGGGTAGCATTCTCTGCGGTATAGGGCTGTTTTTACTCTCACTCACAACAGCACTCGGATTTAGTATTTGGCATTTTGAACCATTTAAAGAAGGAACAACCTGGCTCGATTTTTGGGACTTTATTGTATCAAACAATGTTCTTCCACTGGGTTCCCTTATACTAGCACTCTTCTGCTGCAACAAGATTGGCTGGGGTTGGGACAATTTCTGTGAGGAAGCAAATACCGGTAAAGGGTTTAAAATACAAGCATGGATGAAGCCGCTTTTCCGATATGTCGTCCCTGTGATTATCGCCGCAATATACATATATGGCATAGCAACTTTTGAATTCTGATTCTAAAAAGGAGTGTGAAACATCGTTTCACACTCCTTTTTTTCTATTTTCCTTTATTCCTACTTTACCGTAACACTCTTACCCGCGTTTTTCTTGGTAAAAATCTTCTTATACTTCTTTACATATTTCTTGTTGAGCTTCGTGGTTCCGACTTTGACCTGAACAGTCTTTATTTTTGAACTCTTAAGCGAATATTTAACATTTGATTTTGTCAATTTTTTTGTCTTAAGGATTATCTTTGTCGCCTTACTGCTCTTAAAAGCATACTTTGTAAGTTTTGATACATTTGAACCTATGGTTACGGTTCTTATTTTTTTTGCTTTAAATGCTTTCGCCCCGACAACGGTAACCTTGTACTTTTTGCTGTCTTTAAGCTTTACTGTGGCCGGCACCGTAACTTTCTTCGCATTCTTTGCCTTTACAAATGTCACTTTTCCGGCAGTTGATCCGGATGCCACTTTCGTAACTTTATAATACTGTCCTGAAACCTTGTAGGTTTTTCCCTTTGTCACAGTGGATGATGAGCTGGTTGTCGAATCAGTTGTTGTAGAACTGCTCGATGAGGTTGAGCCCGAAGATGTCTCGGTTATCGTACTGACGCCCGGACTTCCGCTTGTATATTCCGTGCTACCCACTGTGAGAGTATGTCCGTTATAATTTATTTTTCCTGTTCCCTTTATGGAACTTACAGTACTGTCCGCATCAAGTACCCACACTGCCGAATCACTCATAGTAACTTTGACTGTTCCAAGGGATGAGGAAATCGTTGATGAATCGCGGTGTGATTTTATCTTTCCGCTTGTTGAGCCGGTCCATGTTGATGTCCCGCTCAATTTTATATTTGCTGTTGAGTCGCTTCCTACAAGCACCGTTCCCTCAAGTGTCTGATCAACGGCATTTAGGGTTGCCACATTTGAAAGTCCACTCCATGCATCATCACACACCGAAAGCAATACTCCGGAAGAATCCGAATTGTTTATATCCACATCATTCAGTGTTATAGCTGCGCTGGTATTTGTTACATGAAAAACATGTCCATATGTATTGTTTAATGTTCCACCTGTCATTTTAAAAACGCTTGCGCCGTCAGAAGCATCCCCTGACATTGACTGATACAAAAATACTCCGTTTTTAAAATTGTCCTGACTGCCAAGTGTTTTATTTGCGGCATTTACGGTACAGTTGTTCAAAACAACTTTATTTCCTCCCTCATTTACAATTCCCTGTGAGGCAGTCGATGTCAATGTTGCGCTTTTCACGGTTATGGTTGCAGTCGCATATACTGCAGGTGAACCTGTTCCGCTTGTCTTGTATGTTCCCCCACTGACAGTGACTGTTCCGCCACCTCTGTCAGATCTTATAGCTGCAGATGAGTCTCCGGAGGTATTCACCGTGAGGCTTGTAGCCTTTGTTATTCCCTGTCCGGTAGTCATTATTCCGCCGGATCCGTTCCCCGTTGTTGTAATCTTTGAGTTTGATATTACAACTGTGGTCCCGTCCCCTGAGGTTGCATTCGTAGATGCATTTCCACCATAGCTGAAAACTCCGTTTGCTCCTGCTGCCGATGTTGTAACCGTGGCACCGGTTATGGTTGTTGTCCCACCGCCCTTACACATGACAGCCGAATTGATTCCGTAAAAACTCTCATCATCTCCGGCATTTGTTCCACCGGATTTAGTAACTGTCGGGCTTGTGAGCTTAACCGCATCATCAGTATTTATCAGTATGGCATTTTGACCTGATGTCACTGAACTGTACGTCTGATTCGATGTCGTCGTCTCACTCGTGATCTCCGTGGCTCCGGTCCATGTAATGCTTGATCCTGCATAAACAGGAACCGATGAAAGGGTAATCGCACCACATAACAGCCATGCAACCGTCGCCCTTTTTACCCTCTTGCTTCCTCCGATAATTTTTTCGGTGTTAAAACTACTTTGTCCCAAAATTTTTTGCTTCTTCATACACTTACACCTGCAAGGCAAACCTTTGTCCACCTCTTTCAATTATGCTGTTGTCTCGTTGCATCTGGTACTATTTTACTAGCATTTTTTTTACTAATCAAGTGTAATCTTTAAACTCTGAATCGGAATATCTCATTTTCCAAATCAGCAGCAATCTCACCTATCTCCTTTGCTATATCTGAAAGAATATTTATATCTCCTACAAGTCCCGATGCCTCATCAGCAACGGTTGCGATTCCCTGCGAATTCTCTTCAACCGATCTGTCAATTGAATCCATTGAATCCTTGATTGTCTCTACAGATCCGGAAACGTTCTGGTTATTCTCTGCCACATTGCTTATCGTCTCATAGCAGTCACTTATCTCCTCATAGTACTGCGAGAGGATATTGAGTTTCTCATCACTGTTCCACTGCATAATCTCCAGAACTTTTGCCGAGACATCCTGCACCTGTTTTACAAGTTCTTCGACAACATTTAGAACTTCTTCCGAAATGGCCTGAATATTCTTTGCCGAGGTGGTGGATACTCCTGCAAGCGAGCCAATCTCATCTGCAACTACTGCAAAACCCTTTCCGGCTTCACCTGCTCTGGCTGCCTCTATGGATGCATTGAGCGCCAAAAGGTTCGTCTGATCGGAGATATCAAGAATCGCATTACTCATGGTTCTAATCTCATCCACCTTCTTGGTCTGATCTATAGCCTGGTTAAGCTTCTGTATCAACTCCTGCAGTTCGGCATTCTTTGCCTCATCCTCCTGCAGTGAAACATTTTTCTTGTTCTCGACACGGTTCAGTGTTTCACTGAGTTCACTGGCTTTGTCTGAAGTCTCAGATACCATCTGCTCAGCAACCTGATTTATATCACTTATCTGATCAAGCACCTGATCGGTCGCTGCAGTGGTCTCCTCTGTTGTAGCAGACATTTCCGCCATCGTAGACGAGACGTTCGATGTGCTCTCAGATGCACTCTTTGCCGATGCTGACAGTTTTGCCGCGTCATCGGTAAGTTTTGCTGACGCATCCTGAATCTTCAAAATAATATTGTTCAAAGTCGTCATCAGCTGATTGACATTTCCGACAATCTCACCGACTTCGGTTTTACTTGAAAGCTCGATCGGTTTAGAGAGATCACAGGAATCGTTATTGAGATCCTCAATGACATTTCCGATCTTTGTTGCAGCCTGGTTCATAGAGCGGGTTATCAAAACTCCCACAATCATAGATGCAGCAATCGCAATTATTGTAGCGACAAACCATATAAGTATAATGCTGTTCTTTACTGAATCAACACCTTGGTCATAATATTTTGAAGGGGATACATAATACACTCCCCATCCCGTGCTCTCTTCTGTCGCTGCGGTAATGCAGCTTACAACTCCGTTGTAATCGGTAAAATCACCGTCTTCCACAACATTGGTTACATAAGCGCCGTCTAAAATATCATTCATGTTGACAGTGCTTCCATCGGATACATTAAACTCCTCGTTCGGATGATATATGATTGTTCCGCCCTCCGTAGCGATAAATACATATTCTCCGTCTTTTCCTTTTTCTTCAATGAGAGCGGTGAGTTTTGAAAACGTGTCAGCCACGTTAAAATCGACACCTATTACACCTGTCTGCCCGTCGGCGGTTGTTATCATCTTACAGATGGTAATGACGATTCCACCTGTATTGTCATCTACATAAGGATCCGTATAATAAATCTCCCCGGCCTTTTCCACAGCGCCTGTATACCAGCCTCTCGTTGTCGGATCCCAGCCTTCATCCGGCACCCATTTCGAACCGTTCAAAAGGCTGCTGTCATCGAAAGCAACATATGCCATCCCGACACCTTCGATATTCTCGGTTATATATTCAAGCTGAGACACAACAGTCTCATCATTGCTTTCACCTTCCATACAAACTGTTGTCTCAATCGAATCAAGCACGGACTCATCTTTTACAAGCCAGCTTTTTATCTCCGCTGCGTAGTAAGCGGCCTGATTCTCGTACACTTCATCCAATGCTTCGGAATATGATCCCGTAGAACTCCTGAGTGCCAAAAATCCCTCTAAGGCTAATAGCAACGCTACCATGATGCCCACCGTCAATAGCAATACAACCTTGAGTGAATATTTCTTCTTTTTCATCCTTCTCGCCTTTCCCTGTGCGCTGTTTTATTTAACCGAAGTTTTTATTGCGCAAACCCTGATGTCCATATGTTAAACACTATTATTTTAGTCCTTTTTTCCCCTTTTTACTAGTGTATATTTACTCATTTAGTTTATGGTTTTTATTCATTTTTGAGTCAATGATATTCGCAATCCTCCTCGCTGCATGCTCACGGCGCAGAGCATATCGTTCTTTGTCAGTAAAAGCCTGCCCATACTGACAAAAAAAAGAACAGCTCTTAAGCTGTTCTCTACATAGTAATGCAATTACCTTCTTCGATCCCTACCCGTTTCCAGATAGTATTTTTCTTTATCTTTATACATTTTTATTTCTGCGTCTCCCACGAGTTTAAGGATATTGTTTGCTGTAGTTCCATAAGTATATCCCATCGAGGCAATGCGATTGTTTTCATTGATTACAATCTTAAATGCATCCATTCTCTTTTCAAAATCTTCCTCTGTCAGATTATAAAGGAATACAACGAACTCATCTCCGCTTATTCTGCAGACATCACCGTCGGGAAAATATGTATTGAGTAAATTTGCGAAATTTATTATATACTTATCTCCCATCTCATGTCCTTGATTGTCATTCACATACTTGAGTGAATTAAGATCGCAAAAAGCGACAGCAACCGTATCGACATCTTTCTTCTCGTCTATGATTTTGTTGTATACACGTCGGTTTCCGAGGCCGGTCAGTGCATCCACATAAGATGCCTCCCGCAAAATTTTACTCCTTATTTCACCCTCCGCTATTACCTGTGCCTGAATCACAACATAGATTATTATCAATGAGAATGTTACAAGCACATACGAATAGTCAAATCCTTCTATAAAAAGCTGAAAAACTCCGCTCAATACCGGTAAAAACATATACAACAAAAAAGCAACTGATCTCTTTTTGCCTAACGCCTTGTGATTCTTTACAAGAACAAAATATAATCCAAGTATTGAAAGCAATGGCAAAACACCTGCATAATCATCCCACGGTCCGGTGTAAAAACAATAATCGACAAAATAGAACAATTTGCCGTTTACCGCCCCTATACAGTTGCGGATTATATCTATCACAGCAAAAATTATCGGAATCACTACAACTCTTGTAGAAACTTCCTTCCACTCGCGGATAACCGCTACCATGTAAAAAGAAAATATAATCAGCAAAAAATCGACAATCACATAGGCCAATAAAGTTATAAAGCCAAGCATAAAAAGGTTCTGAACTTTTCCGTCTACATAATAAGTGTACCCATCTGCAGACAGTCCCAGCACCGTCATTATAATATTTAAACAAAACAGTCCCGTGGAAGAATTTCTGTTGCTCTTTATCAACAGAGTTCCCGTCAGAATGATAAGCAGGACTCCTATACACACCAAATCGGCAGCTATAACTTCTATTCTCATGCAGTACCTCTTTCCTATGCTGTAATTTTATACACAATAGCCACTGTTTCGCAACAATTTTTCTTATCAATCTTCTCCATTGATTAATTATTCTAAAAAAACTTCAAAGCACATTATATGTTTTGACTTTCCCGCTTTTAGCCCTTAAAATTAGAGCATGATTAAATATAAGCAATTTTTCAAATCAAGTTATATCTTTCTTATATCTTTTTCAATCCTGGTCGGATTCGTTATGCTTTATACAAACATTCGTGCGGAAAGAATCCGCCAAAGCGTATCCGACTTTTCAGAGGATTGGTCTTTTGATGAAAAAAATGTTGATATAGATTCTTTGGTTACTTCAGGCGAATCCATTTCCTTTTCAAAAACTTTACCGGATGACTTACAGTTCAATGATTCACTATGCTTTGCAAGTGTGAATGTTCATTTTAAAGTCTTCATAGGAGACGAGTGTGTATATAGTTATACTGCTCCAAAAAATTTTACCGGTTACGGATATGGAATTGCTTATCATTCCATAAACCTTTCCACTGATATGGTTGGAGAAAGTGTTCGTTTTGAGATAACCTCTGTTTTCAAAAGCGGAAATAACGGCAAAATCAGACTCTTGTCCATTGAAAACAGCAAAGACTATTCAGCCCGCCTCGTTTCCGGTCAGATTCTGCCTTTCATAATATCCTCCAGTATTTCATTGATGGGATTCTTATTGCTGTTTCTGAAATATGGGTTGCATACAAAGACCGATGGTTTCAATATTTTTGCTCTGGCAATAACCGCAATCATAACAGGTATATGGATGACCTTTGATACAGGTTTCTTCCGTCTTGTTACCAACAACGTTGTTTTGACAA
>JAILHT010000128.1 GCA_024695665.1 Lachnospiraceae bacterium | reverse complement strand
CAAGTCACCGCCAAAAGCTATAGCCAATGCTCCTCCGACTATGAAAATAAGGCTCTTCCACACAGGTATGACCTCAATCTCCTCATCCGAGCCACCCTCAACATCGACCTCTTTTCCCTCTTTTATGTATGTTAAGGTCCTCTTTATCAGAGAAATTAGATAATATGCAAATACTATAATAAGAATAGCTCCGTCGAGATGTCCTAATATATTATTTCCGGAATCGGCTAATCCAAGAATTCCGAGTCCAAGCAAAAGAATAGCTGCGAGTGCCGAAAAAGGAATATCCTTTTTTATAGTGTCATCCCCGACCGGTACTCTGGTCAAAAATGCGCAAACACCTATTACAATCATGAGATTGAATATGTTGGATCCGACTGCATTTGAAACCGCCAACTCATTATTTCCAACGAGAGAAGCGTTCACCGATACAGAAGTCTCCGGAAGAGATGTACCCATGGCAACAATAGTAAGTCCAATTATTACCGACGGGACATTAAATCTTTTTGCGATACTGCTGCTGCCCTCGACAAAGAAATCAGCCCCTTTTATCAAAAGGACAAATCCTGCCACCAAAAGAGCAAACACCAGGTACAATGGGCCACTGCTAATCAAATTGTCCATAATCCCTCCACGTTTTAGGATTCAAGACCGGCTACACCGGACTTGGCATCTGTATTGTTATCTGTGTCATTATTTTTTCTGGTCACAAAAGCGTTGTAAGCGGCAATTACTCTTCCCACTCCTAGCATCGCCATCACGGTTCCCACACCGATTCCGACTATTCCGCTTTTTGAAACAAAACATACAACAAGTGTAATGCATACACATGAAATATCAACCACATTTTTTACATTACCGACTTCCTTTTTTGTAAAATCGGCGATTGCCTGAACGACTCCGTCCCCCGGATTCGGTATTATTCTTGCATTTAAGGACATTGCTGCCCCGATTCCGGTAAGTATTATCGCAATTATCAAAAAGAAAAGCCTCGCATATACTGTTCCGAAAAAAGTTCCTTCAAAATCGACCTCAAACTCAGGAATAACACTGTTAAACACATTCAAAAATCTGGTAAAAACAATACTGAGAGCAATCTGTGCCACATCAACTATAATATTTTTGTATCTCTTCATACTGACATGTATAGCAATCTCAATCAGGACAAATACTATATACAAAACAAGCGTCGCATTTCCAAAATTGAAGTCATATATCTGCGATGAGCTGTAAGCAATCGATAACATTGGACTAACCCCCAGTGTAGTTCTGGTATTCAAGCTCAACCCCAGCGCCAGTATAAGCATACCGGCTATATATGATACTACTCTTTTACTGTTTGCCATTCTTACCTTCCATTCTAACCGGTTCAAGCCTCGGAATTCTTTACATTCATTATCAACATCTGCAGTCTGTTCTCGACATTTGCAAAACTTACATCAGGATCATAATCCAATGGGAGAAGGCTTACATCAGGGAACATTTCCTTTAGTTTTTTGCCGATTCCCCTTCCTATAACATGATTCGGAAGACATCCGAACGGTTGCAATATAACAAATGCCTTACATCCCTCTTTCGCATGATGAATAATCTCCGCAGGGATAAGTATACCCTCACCCGAATCGTAGGTATGCGGAATTACAGGGTCTGAATACTCAGCCATCTCTTTCAATTTCTTCGAGCCTTGGTAAAGGCTGTGTCTCTTAGCAATCCTGTCTGTAAGGCTGTGCGCAAGATCAAAAAATGCATCCGCGGTTCTCATCCACACCTTAAGTCCAAAAGGTCTGTCAACCTTGTACTCTCTTATCTGTGAATCCTGATAGAAGTACGTTTTCTGGATAACATCGGTCATCTTTGCCTCTATGATCTCAAATCCGTTCTTCTCAAGATATGCTTCTATATCATGATTTGCGCCGGGATGGAAATTCAAAAGATACTCGCCGACAATAAGAACTTCTGGCTTTTTATCACTCCTGTCATACTTTAATTTACCGAGCGTCTTTATACCCTTGGCAAATCCTTTGAAAGCTCCATGAATTCCGGATTTTTCCATACCTTCGATAAGATAGTCCATAGCTTCCTCAAAGGCTGCATCAGAGCTTCCCTCGACGATTTCATAAGGTCTTATCTTTCTCAATATTTCCTCATATGCATCTATCATCGGGAGCATAAATGCAAGCTTTATGCTCGAATAAAAATTCATCTTAAATCCCGGATGCATGTTGTGATAATCGACATCATCATTAGTTAATATAGGCACATTTTTATATCCGGCATCATCAAGTGCCTTTCTTAAAAGTGCACCATAGTGCGTCAAACGACAACATCCGACATACTTAGCCATTGCTACGGCAACATTGTCATTGTCATACTTGTTGCTCTCCAATGCCGCAAGTATCTCTCCGATCACAATCTGGGCAGGGAAACAAATATCATTGTGAACATATTTCTTTCCGAGCTTTATAGCATTTTCTCTTCCTATATCAAGTGGAATAGCCTTTATATGTTGTCCTTTAAGCGCTGCAGACATAATCCGGCAAAAAGCATGTGAAGTGTTTGGAACAAGTACCGTCTTCTCCTTCACATCGTTTTTTGTGAATTTTACAGGATAAGGGTCTTCGAGTTTTTCTACTTTTTGTCCGCCCTTTGCCTGCTGTTTTTCAATACGCAATTTGACAGTCTCTATAAAGGATCTCACACGTATTCTCAAAGGTCCCTGGATATCGCTCTCATCAAGTTTCAGTACAAGCGGGGATTTTTTTGATATCTCATTCATCATACGGATGATCTCATCCGACAGATATGCGTCATGTCCGCAACCAAAGCTCACTATCTGAACGTATTCAAGATCCTCGTTCTCTGCTGCCAAAACGGCTGACTGAAGCATCCTTGCGTGATAATTGTTTACAATATCTATCCTTGATTTGGAGAGGTCTATGTTCTCGATTCCATCCAGTGAATCTACCGTCAGTACAGGAATTCCGAGTTCCGTGAACATCTCAGGAAGATCATGGTTTACGAGCGGATCGTTCTGATAAGGTCTTGATGCCAGGATCACGGCAAATTTGCCCTGTTCCTTCGCATTCTTTCTTATCTCATTTCCTCTTCTTACAAGTTCACTCTTAAAGCTCTTTTGTGCCTTCTCACCCTGTTCTATTGCCTTGCCCGTCAGGTTTTCATCTATTCCGAAAGTCTCTTTCATATATGCTTTCAGCTGTCTGTCTCTGTCCTTAACGGAAAACCAATGGAAAAGCGGCGAGTCAAACGGAATGTCAAAATTTCGTTTCGGATTGTCAGAGTTTTTTATAACCAGAGGATATCCCTTTACGAGACCGCATCTTGATATACTTGTGCTCTCATTATTTTCCGAAGGCATTGTTGTGATTGCCGGCATAAATATCCTGTCAACTTTTAGTTTTGCCAGTTCTCTCAAATGTCCGTGCACAAGTTTTGCCGGGAAACATACAGTGTCGGATGCAACCTGCGCAAGTCCGTTCTCATATATATTCCTTGTGGAATAAGGAGATACAACGACATCAAATCCCAAGCTTCCCAAAAATGATCCCCAGAAAGGCATAGACTCCCAGAAGAAAAGTACCCTTGGAATACCGATTCTCACATTTCTCTTTTCACACAATTTATCGTAAGGATATGCCTTGAACAGAAGTTCCTTTCTCGTCTTAAACATGTTAGGAATCTTGTCTCTGTCAGCCAGTTTTTCCTTGAGTTTTGCCTTGATCTCGTCATTTTTAGGATCTCCGACTATCTCACCTCTCTCACATCGGTTGTTCGTTATCCATGAATCACCGGTAGAGAATACGACTCTTGTCCTTTTACAGTGATTTGCGCAGAAAGGACATACAAGGTTGGCTTCCTGTTTGTAAGTAAAACTCTCAAGATTTTCAAGGCCGATAAAGGAACTCTGAAATTCCAAGTCATTTATACAATTTTTCTTTGCGACAAGTGCGGCACCAATCGCACCCATTATACCTGCATGCGGTGCCCTTATAATCTCTTTTCCGATATACTGCTCCATCGCGCGCAAAACTGCGTCATTGTTGAATGTTCCTCCCTGTACAACGATTCGGTCTCCCAATGACTCAAGATTTGATACTCTTATTACTTTAGTAAAAACATTCTCTATTATGGAGCGGCAAAGTCCCGCCATAATATCATCGGGGTTCTTGCCGTTTCTCTGCTCAGTAATAATACTGCTGTTCATGAATACAGTACATCTGCTTCCAAGTTTCGCAGGATTTTTTGAACCAAAAGCCGACTCTGCAATCTTTTCTACCGGGATTCCAAGATTTGATGCAAAGTTTGCAAGGAAAGAACCGCATCCCGATGAGCACGCCTCATTTACAACAATATTTGTCACTATTCCGTTGTCTAACCAAATGGCCTTCATATCCTGTCCACCGATGTCGAGAATAAATGACGGATGCTTCACATACTTGCCCGCGGCCACGGCATGTGCAACAGTCTCCACAACATGTGATTCTGTTTTAAAAGCCTTTGCGAACAACATCTCTCCGTATCCGGTTGTTCCCGCAGCTTTTATCTTCAGATTCACCTTTTTATTCTTATATTTTTCTCTCAGGGCGATTAGCGCATCCTTTGCTACATATAAAGGATCGCCCTCATTCGGAGCATAGAACGAATCTATTATATTCTCCTCGTCATCCATGATGACAAATTTTGTAGTGGTACTTCCCGAGTCAATTCCAAGATATACTTCAAGTGTTTCACCCTCTTTAAAATCGCGTGTTTTTATCTCAGCCGGGCAGTGTCTCTTCTTGAAGCTTAGGTACTCTTCCTCAGACTCAAAAAACAATTCGCTGTTGTCTCCCTCGTCATATATGCTGCTTGACATATTGCTCAAGTAATCTGCCGCCTCAACAACACTTTTTTCATTTTCGGCATCAAAATAAAGCTCACTGTTTGCTTGAGCTGCTCCATACGCTATTATTTTTTCCGGATGTGCTGGAATGATAATCTGATCTTCGGATAATCCAAGCCTTTCAGAAAATACTTCCACGAGCCGTGGATTGAAGGTGAGCGGTCCTCCCTCAAATATTACAGGAGGTTTGATATC
>JAILHT010000127.1 GCA_024695665.1 Lachnospiraceae bacterium | reverse complement strand
GATTATCAAGGAAATGATAAAAAGCACCAGCGCTATGAAAAACCACATTGTGGGGGAGTAAGTGTAATTGCCTACGACCTCTACGGCGGTACGAATGACTGTGAGATCCCCGAACATTATATAGTTTCCACGGAATTGGTACACTATGTCATTTGCCAGACCAATGGCATATGAGACAATGAGCGATATAGTAGCAACGGTTTTTACTCTTCTTAAAAGAATGAGGAAGAACAACTGCAGCAAAAACCAGTATAGACAGTTGAAAAACAACATATAGGACACAAACTGCATCTTACTGGCCGATTGAAATTCCAAAAGGCAACAGCTTATATATGAGACAACAAGCATAAACAGGAAAGTGTAAAACTTTGGATGTATCCTTCGAAGAGATTTTGCGCTAGAGAAAAATTTGCGAGGATCTATGACAAAAACAGTCAGAGCAAAGAAGGCAAAAATGATCCTGAAAAAATCTTCATCTCTTCCGATAAGGCAGTTATGGAAGGTGTCATTGAACATATTGCGGTTGAAATTCAAAATAAAACCGGCTATAAGAATTCCAAGTATCCATCTTAAAATAAGAACAATTGAGGACATATGTGGATTATCTTCAAAGAAACTTTTGTCTTTGAGATAATATTGGTTATCCTTGAAAAAACAAATGACAATAAAGAAGATACTTATCGGCAAGACCGTCAAAAAATAACGGCTGACATATAGCCTTAAGATAGTATTGCCCTGAATTTTGTCCAAAGTGTCTGCAGATATCCCTACATTGGATATCTCATAGTTTGGAATGTACCCACCGTACATCTTATAAGCAGCGATAAACTGGTCAATGTCCATTAAAAGAACTAAAAGCAACCCTGTCAAAACAGATACACAAATCTTTAATATCGTTTTCCTGTCGAATGTCTTCTTTTCCATAGCGTGCAATACTCTTCCTGACTTAAAAATAACGGAATAATTATAACATATTTTATGAATAGATTAAAAAAGACATGTTTGATTCTCTTGAAATAGAAGAGTTTTGGGGTATAATACTATGATATAGTACAAAAGACCTAAAAAGGAGACACCATGAAAAAGATACTGGAAAAACTTGACCAGAGATATATGAAAGTCTGCATATATGCTTCGGTCACTGTTCTAATTACGATAGGCGTCGCAGCGCTTCTTCTGAGTACCGGCCCGTTTTGGTCAAAATTGTGGGGAATATTTACAGCGGTTTTAAAACCTATAGTAGTTGGAGGCATCATAAGCTATCTGTTCCTTCCTATAGTAAACAAGTTCGAAGAGATAATAAACAGAAACAAAGTGCACAAGTGGGCCAGACCTGCAAGCGTCATATTGGTATTTGGACTTGTAATAGCAGTTATATTGATTATTCTGGTGATAATAGCTGTAACGGTCTATGAAAATGTCGAAACCTTGAATGTTGACAGCATAAAAGGTGTTTTGGTATCAATACAAAACGATTATAAAGAGGTATGGCAGTTCGTTGATGAAAAACTCAAAGAATCAAATGTTTCTCCGGACAATGTATCAGGAATCATTGCATCCGCAACAAACAGTGTGAAAAGTTTTTTCTCAGGCCTGTTATTCGGCGTTATTTTTTCAATATATTTTATGTTGGATGGGAAAAATATTTCAAAATACTGGAGTAGAGCATTTGTATTAATATTCGGAAAGAAATCAGAGGATAAACTGTTTGCATTTATGAGAGATGCGGATAAAGCTTTCTCGGGATACATAAGAGGACAGTTTTTGGATGCGCTTATAATAGGGGTTATGTCGATGGTGGCACTCTCACTTGCCGGAGTTCCGAATGGCGTAATTGTCGGATTGTTTGTGGGAATCGGAAATATGATTCCTTATGTCGGCCCGGTGGTAGGTTACTGCACACTTGTTATCGTATGTCTGCCACAAGCAGCTATCGATAAGCTGATCATAGGAATAATCATACTTTCTGTAGCAATGTTTATAGATGGAAACGTGATAAATCCGAAGCTTCTCTCCAACACGGTAAATGTACATCCGCTTCTTGTCGTGGCTGCATTGATTGGAGGAGGAACCATAGGCGGAATAGCAGGTATGCTTGTAGCGGTGCCTACAGCAGCTTTGATTAAACTTCAGTTTGACAGATATCTTGAAAAGAAAGAAAAGATGAAAACGGAACAACTTAATTAAAAAATGGTGTGGCATAGCCACACCATTTTTAGATTTATTCGTTATAATTTGTATTTGTAATTTTTCTGAGCATATTCTTCAGAGTTTCTGTTTCCTCAGGTGTAAAATCTTTAAGCGCAATTTCATTAACCCTGTCAATAACTTTATTTACACCGTATTCCATGGCTTTTGAAGTCTCTGTCAAGGTGATTTTTATGTATCTGCGGTCGTTGTCGTCGATTTCTCTTTTTATAAGATCCTTAGCTTCCATACGCTCGAGAATTCCTGACATTGTGGAGTTCTCTATATTGTGAAAATCGGCTATCTCCTTAGGGTTTGTCATACCAAGTTGCCAGATACATTTTAAAACACCGTATTGAATAGGTGTTATATCATACTCTTTGAGTTCGTTTTTCATTTCCTGAAATACTTTGTGCTGAGCACCTGTCAGCAAATAATTGATACATTCTTCAATCTGCATTTGTTTGTCATCCTGTTCTAGTATTTTTTATAGTTTTACACCTAACAGCTGCAACATATTCCTTATTATGGAATTGACATCCGCTTCTATGGCATAATCACTGAATTGAAAAATAGGAGAGTGTTTGTTGTTATTGACAGCTATTATACATTGACTGTCCTTCATACCGGCCAGATGCTGTATAGCTCCTGAAATACCGAAAGCTACATACACTCTGGGGTGAACAAAACTTCCTGTCTGCCCAACCTGTTCATCGGCATCGGCCCATCCCACATCCACAACAGGTCTTGACGCACCTATTGAGGCTCCGTAGCACTTGGCTAGTTTTCTTAGCGCATCAAACGAATCGGGGTTCATCAACCCTCGACCGCCTGAAAAAATGATCTCTGCGTTTTGGATTCCGCTGCTTCCGGCAACATCCTTCATAACAGCTATATATGGAGTAGGGCCGTTAAACTTATAGCGGGCCATATTTTTTCCGTCCAAAGAAGGCTTTAGACCATAAACCACATCGTCTTTAATATCGATGGCGGTACAATCAGTTAAAAGCGCTCTATTCAATCGTGTAGCAATTGCTGATGCAATTCCCCTGCAAATGAATGTAGATGGAAACAATACCAGCGAAGCATGGATTGTGGCCAGTTTTTGCGCAAAATAAGCCACGATATAATCATCTTCATAATTATACTCCTTATAGTCGGGAGTTGCCATACATATTATTTCAAATTCATCAGTAGAAGTTTGCTGATTTATAATCTCTTCAGCTTTATCATATAAAGTAGAGTTTTGGTAGCCGTTATCGGTTTCCACAACACAGATTATATGCTTATCTGTAGTTTTATTTTGCACTGTAACCCAACTCCTTTAGTAGATTGATAAGATTTTGTGCGGATTCCATATCATTTGAGCCGTTTAGCATTGTCAAAGCCTGTTCATTGGATTTTGACAGATTTTCCTCACATACGAAATCACAGCTGCTTTTGTACAGAGAAGATGGCAGAAGTTCTTCTATCGGTTCACCGGCTATTTTAGTTATTTTTTTTTCATTGTAGGCGGACACTATATCGGATATAAAAGGTTGGCGTTTAAGGCCATCTTTTCTGATAGAGTGAACCAACAGTGGGAGAGAGTGAAAAGTTGTTATATGATGATCAGATGATAAGAATCGGGTGTTCATCATTTTAAAACCGTTATATATACAATTTTCACTGTAGGTCACACGAGGTATTTTGAGTTTTTCCGAAACACGAGTTGCCAGGGTAACTGCATCACCGTCATAGGCCAGCCTTCCAAACATTATAAGATCATAATCTTTAAAGTAAGTTTCTATTGTTTTTGCAATAATGTCACCCAGTCGGTCCGTGCACGAGAAGTCAAAGTTTTTAAAGGCAATATGTACTGCATTATCTACACCGTATGTGTAGGCTTTCATAAGAGCCTTTTTACTATCCTCAACATCCTCGGCAAAAAGTATTACCGAGACAAGCCCTCCACACTGCTTGCGCAAGTGAAGGGCCTCAAGAATAACATTGATATCGCTGGTAGACAGATATTGTTCATCATCGAACAAATCCGGATTGTTAAAGATATTTCTTAGAATTACAAGTGTATTCATTTTTAGTATGTATTTCTTTCGATTTTATTTGAGTCCCATAAGCTCATCCTTGAAAATACGAGAATCCATTTCTTTGAGATCTTTGTCGATTATTGGCTTGAATTCCATCAAATCGAGTATATCTTTTTGGAGGTTAACTCCGGGTGCTATCTCTGCGAGACGCATTCCATTCTCGGTAAGTTCAAAAACGGCTCTTTCGGTTATGTACATTACAGGCTGTTTTACTTTAACGGCATATTTACCTGAAAAAGTAATCTGTTCAACAGCGTCTTTTAACTTGACATTTTTTCCTTCCTGTTCAATAACAAGCTTTCCACCTTCACATTTAACTTTGAGTCCTCCTGCCGTGAAGGTTCCGCAATAGAATACTTTTTTTGCATTCTGTGTGATATTGATAAAACCTCCGCATCCTGCGAGACGAGGTCCAAACTTACTTACATTTATATTTCCGTCCTTGTCAGCTTCCGCAAGTCCCAAGAAGGCCAAATCAACGCCACCGCCGTCATAGAAGTCGAACTGAACGTTCTGATCAAGAATGGCATCCGCATTTACGGAGCCTCCGAATTTAGGACCTCCGGCAGGAATTCCGCCAACAGCGCCGGCCTCAACCGTCATTGTCATATAATCTCCGATACCTTCTTCGTTAGCAACTACAGCAACATATTCCGGTGCTCCGATTCCAAGGTTAACAACAGAACCTTCCGTAAGTTCAAGAGCGGCACGTCGTCCGATAATTTTCTTTGCATCAAGTTTTGCAACTTTTGATTCTGCATCAAGAAGCACGGTAAACTGTCCGGACATGGATCCGTCAAATGCGCAAGTTCTGCACTGCTCATGGTCCTCAGGACATTCAGCGATAACGATAGCATCGACATATATGCCCGGGATTTTTACAAGCTTAGGATCCAAAGTACCTGCTTTTACAACTTTTTCTACCTGTACAATAACCTTACCACCGGTATTTTTTGCTGCCTGAGCTATGGCGGTAACTTCTGTTGAAGCAACCTCATGCTCAACGGTTACGTTTCCGCACTCATCAGCATAAGTACCGCGGAGAAAAGCAATATCAACGTTCATTGCTTTATAGATGAGTCGTTCTTCGCCGAGAACATCAATCACTTCTACAAGATCTTCTTTGGTAATATCATTTAGTTTTCCGCCTGAAAGTCTCGGATCGGCAAAGGTATTGAGACCTACATGTGTAATTGTGCCCGGTTTATGAGCGGCGATATCCCTGAAAAGCTGAGAGAGAGTACCCTGAGGAAAGTTATATCCTTCAATTTTTCCCGAAAGTATAAGCTCTCCGATTTTAGGAGCCATATTGTAATGTCCGCCCACAACACGTTTGAGAAGTCCCTCATGGGCAAGACGATCCGCACCGGAACCATCTCTGTTACCCTGAGCGGCAGCATATAACAGTGTAAGGTTTTTTGGAGAACCGGTCTCTAGGAACCGGGCTTCAAGTGCTTTGTTTAATGACTCGGGCATACAGCTTGCCACAAAACCGGAACTGGAAAGAGTCATATTGTCCTTTACCATGGCAGCAGCTTCTTTAGCTGATATAATAGGTGTTTTTCTCATAATTGCCTCCAAATACTTAAAATAATTCCTTATATAATACCTTCTTATATATAAGGCAGCGCTTTCTAAGGGAGCGAAAACGCTGCCTTGTGGAGAAAATGGATTACCTCTTTTTAGAAGTCGGTTAAATCAGCCGGACGTTTCTCGAGGAAAGCACTCATGCCTTCTTTTTTGTCATGAGTAGAGAATGCAAGGCCGAACAAGTTTGCTTCAAGCTGTAATCCGCTCGCAAGATCAACATCAAGACCCACGTTTATAGACTGCTTTGCAAGAGATACCCCATAACTTGCTTTGCTTATAATCTTTTTTGCCATATCTTTACAGTAATCAATGAGTTCAGCCTGTGGAACCACATGATTTGCAAGTCCGATTCTGTAAGCTTCTTCAGCATCAACCATATCTGTTGTAAAGATAAGTTCTTTAGCGCGTCCTTTTCCTATTAAACGTGCCAATCTCTGTGTTCCTCCGAATCCAGGAAGAATTCCAAGGTTTACTTCCGGCTGACCAAACTTAGCGTTATCGGAAGCGATACGGATGTCACATGCCATAGAGATCTCACATCCACCTCCGAGAGCGTATCCGTTTACAGCAGCGATAACAACCTGTGGACATTCTTCAATCTGCTTGAAGGCCTTGTAGGCAACCATACCCATTGTCTTTCCTTCTGCAGGAGTTGCATTGACCATCTCAGAAATGTCAGCACCTGCAACAAAGGCTTTCTGTCCGCTACCGGTAAGAATAACAACCTTGATATCTTTTCTGGATGCTATATCAGTAAAACACTCATATATCTCCTGAAGAGTAGCACTGTTTAAAGAGTTAAGTGACTTTGGTCTGTTGATAGTTACTACAGCAATCTCATTTTCCACTTCCATTAATAAGTTTTCCATTTAGTTTATCCTCCTTCATTGTAAAAACCCACAATTCAAAAATACTTTGCGAAAAGTTCATAAAACTAATAGCTTGCACGCGAACTAAATGGAGTAAAAAAACTCTGACGATAGCCATTAAATACGCGAAATAGCAGTGAGATGCGCGTTTCGTGCAGACCGCTAGAAAATCTGCATAATATGTTCGCTTAAAAATGACTAAAACATCAGAAAAACAAACAAAAGAATTTGTTAAAGTTCTTTTACAATAGTTATTATTGAACATATAAAAACAAATGTCAATATCTAAAATTATATAAAATTCACAAAAACATATTGACAAACACAATTCTATGAACTATGGTTAACACAAATAGATAGCACGCGAACTATTAGGCAGTTTAAAAATTGCCGATTACCTAAAAAACGGAAAGACAAAATAAGCGGTTTCATCATTATAAATAATATAGGTAAGATAAAGCGCTTAAAAAATTTCATATTAACGTACTTATTTTTTTAAGTGAGATTTAGGAGGAAATTATGAATTTTGAATTAACAGAACAGCAGTTAGCTATCCAGGAGACAGCAAGAAAATTTGCCCAGGAGGAATTACTTCCGGGAGTAATTGAAAGAGATGAGGCAGGAGAATTTCCTATGGAAGCTTTCCACAAAGCAGGAAAGCTCGGTCTTATCGGACTTCCTTATCCAAAGGAGTATGGCGGACAGGGACTCGGATATATGGAGTATGCACTTGCCGTTGAAGAAGTTTCAAAAGTAGATGCTTCATTTGGTATTTCATATTCAGTAACAACTTCTCTTTATGGCGGATCTGTATGGAATTCTGATGCAACAGACGAGCAGAAAAAGAAATTCCTTCCGGAAATATTGAAAGGTGAAGGACTTGGATCATTTGGACTCACCGAGCCGAACGCCGGATCAGATGCAGGTGGATGTATCACCACAGCTGTTAAAGATGGAGATGATTACATTATAAATGGTTTGAAGTGTTTCAACACAAACGGACCACTTGCAAAGTATACTGCAGTATATGCATTGACTGAGCCGGAGAAGAAGTCTAAAGGACTTGCTTGCTTTATTGTAGATCGTGACACTCCGGGTGTAAGAACCGGAAAGATTGAGAACAAGATGGGTATTCGTTGCGCACAGGTTTCAGAGGTTATATTTGAGAACTGTCGTGTGCCTGCTTCTTGCAAGGTTGCTATGGATGGAAACGGATTTAAGACAGCTATGAAGACACTTGACTGCGGACGTATCGGTGTCGCTGCTCAGGGACTTGGAATTGCAGAAGGTGCATTTGAAATTGCAAAGAATTATATGAAGGAAAGACAGCAGTTCAACACACCGATCGCTAAGTTCCAGTATCCTCAGTTTAAGATGGCTGATCTTGCAATGAAGATTGAGGCTGCTAAGTATATGCTTTACAAAGCTGCTACAGATCATGATACAGGAAAGAGCTATAATCAGTCAGCTGCAAAAGCTAAATATATGTGTACAAATGTAGCTATGGAAGTTACCGAGTGGGCAGTACAGTTCATGGGTGGAAACGGCTACATGAAGGAATATCATGTTGAGCGTATGATGCGTGATGCAAAGATCACACAGATTTATGAGGGAACAAACGAAATCCAGCAGCTCATTGTTGGAGGTTCTCTTTTCAGATAAGGGGTAATAATAAAATAAAAACTATATAAGGTTGGAAAAAAGTATGGACGTGGGTATTTTGGTGCTATTAATCGCGGTTATCCTGTTTGCACTTCTTGCATTTAAACAGGTAAGCGCTCTTATCCTGGCCCCGGTGGTTACTATATTTGTATTAATATGTAGCCGCATGGGAATCCTGGACAGTTTGAAAACCATGTTTATGCCGGCTGCGGCAGAATATGTTTCAAATTATTTTTTGATGTTCTTTGTAGGAGCAATCTTTGGCGCTGTTTACCAGTTCACAGGTGCTGCTGAATCTATCGCAAGATGGATCAGCAGCCTGTGCAAAGGTAAGTTCGTTGCTCCGCTCATTATGGTAATCACCGGTGTTTTAACATTCGGTGGTGTTAGTGGATTTGTAGTATTTTTCGTTGTTTATCCTATCGCGGTAAACCTTTTTAAAGAATCCAATCTGACAAGACGATTGATTCCTGCAGCAATTTCCGCAGGATGTTGGACGTGGTCAATGACCGCTCCCGGATCGCCGTCTGTTCAGAACGTTATCGCTATGACAAGTCTTGAAACACCGTCGACGGCAGCATTTGTTCCGTCGTTGATAGTGACAATAGCAGAGTTTTTGATGATATTTGTATGGCTTGAGTGGCGATCGAGAAGTTTCACAAAGAAGGGGTATTACTTTGACGACAGCAGACTTAGGACACAGCTTACGGCAGATGATCTCAACTCCAGCGAGAGGGAGGACCTCCCAAATGTAATTTTGGCGATACTTCCTATAATATTTATTCTGGTTTTGTTTAATGCTGTAAAATTGCCTGTTGAAACTTCTGTATTTGCGGGTATTGCATTGGCTGTAGTTCTTATGTTCCGTCACGTAACAGGTGGACTTGAAGCGTGGATCGGAATATTCAACAAGGGTGCGGCAGACTCCGGTGTTTCTATTTTGAATACGGCTATAGTAGTTGGATTCGGCGGGGTTATAAAAAACACAGAGGCATTTGCCAATCTTGTTGAAATATTAAAGGGACTCCATATGCCTGCATTGGTATTTGTAATGATTACCGTTGCAGTATGTGCAGGAGCTTGCGGCTCGGCATCCGGTGGTATGGGTGTTGCATTCAATGCTTTGACAAGCACGTATATAAGTCTGGGAGCAAAACTTGAGTATATTCATCGTATTGCCGCTATAGCAGCTGGTACATTGGATACACTTCCTCACCAGGGGGCTCAGATTACGCTTCTTAATATTTGTAAGTTGACACATAAAGAAGCTTATTTCGATATTGCGATCACACAGATTGTAATACCGTTTATCTCCTGCGGTATATTTATTGTACTTGCTATGTTGGGCTTATAGACTTTTGGATTAAATCATGGGACTTGCGGTATCTCCGTTTGTCCCATGATTTATGTGAAAAGAAAATATAAAAAACATATTGACAAAGATGATACAAAAGAATATAGTTAGCCTTGTAAATAGTTAGCGTGCGAACTATAAAATAGTTCAATGTACAGGAGGAAGAAATGAAAGAAGTAGTTATTGCATCTGCAGTAAGAACTCCGATAGGAACTCTCGGAGGGGTTTTTAAAGAAACAAGTGCGGTTACACTAGGAGTTACCGCAGCAAAAGAGGCAATTAAGAGAGCAGGTATTGATCCAAAGATTATAGATGAAGCCATAATCGGAAATGTTCTTTCCGGATCACTGGGACAGAATGTGGCCAGACAGATTTCAATCAAGTCAGGCGTTCCGAAGGAGGTTCCTGCTTTTTCAATAAATAAAGTTTGTGGTTCAGGACTTAGAGCTGTAAGTCTCGCCGCTCAGACAATCAAAGCAGGGGATGCGGATGTTGTCCTTTGCGGAGGAACAGAGAGCATGAGTTGTGCTCCATATGCACTTACAAAATCCAGATTCGGTATGCGTATGAACAATGGGGTAGTTGTTGACACAATGGTGAATGACGGACTTTGGGATGCATTCAATGATTATCATATGGGAATCACTGCTGAGAATGTGGCAGAGCAGTATAACGTAAGCAGAGCTGAACAAGACGAGCTGGCTCTTAGAAGTCAGAAAAGGGCGGAAGAAGCTATTGTAAACGGACGTTTTAAAGATGAAATCGTTCCGGTTGAAGTGGTTGGAAGAAAAGGACAGGTTACTGTAGTAGATACAGATGAACATCCGAAATTTGGTACAACAATGGAAAAGCTTGCTGCTCTTAAGCCGGCATTTAAGAAGGACGGTACCGGAACCGTTACTGCGGGAAACGCATCCGGTATCAATGATGGTGCAGCAATGCTTGTAGTAATGTCAAAAGAAAAGGCAGACGAGCTTAATATTAAACCATTGGCAACAATAAAGTCATATGGCTCAGGTGGTGTTGATCCTTCTATAATGGGTGTTGGTCCTATTGCAGCATGCAAAAAAGCCATGAAGAAAGCAGGGGTTACATCTAAAGACATTGAACTTGTTGAAGCTAATGAGGCATTCGCTGCTCAGGCAGTAGCTGTTTGCAGGGAATTGGAATTTGACAGTGATATAGTAAACGTGAACGGTGGAGCAATCGCTCTCGGACATCCTATAGGATGTTCCGGTGCACGTATCTTAGTAACACTTCTCTATGAGATGGCTAAGAGAAATAATAAACTTGGTCTTGCAACATTATGTATCGGTGGCGGTATGGGTACCACAATAATAGTAGAACGCAACTGATATAAATGTTTTAGACATATAATCGTTATTACCCTTTCACATAAACGTATCCTATCTAATAACGATTAGGTTTTTGGTAAACAAAAAACCACCTATTTACACTCTTCGCAGCAGAAGCCCCGGATATTCTATCCGGGGGCTTTTGCTTTTACCGTTTGTTTACCAATAGGTATTATCTTAATATCACAGGATACGAACAACAAAACAATTTGCAGGAGGTATTATTTATGAAAAAACTGATTCTTTTAATTGTAGCAGCTATTGTAGGTGTATTTGCTTTTACAAACAGAAAACGAATAGCCGATAAAATAGATAATTAAATTTTTGAAAAACTGTTTCTTTTTCCCCGGGCTTCGATTTATCGGAGCCCTTTTTATGCGCAGGAAGAGACTTGATGGTATAATAACACTATGGAAAAACTAATTAATTTATTGAAGAAAATTTTTGATATTCCCGAGCAGTATGCCTATCCTATAGCGATGATAGGTTTTGTCTTTCTGTATCTTGCCCTAAAAGGATTGGAGATTATGGAGATCGTTGGATATCCGCTGTCAAGCTATGGATTTATAGTGCTCATAGTTGCCCTTACCAAGCGTATACCAAAGATAGTACAGTTTGTTTTGGATAGTCGTATATGGA
>JAILHT010000108.1 GCA_024695665.1 Lachnospiraceae bacterium | reverse complement strand
ACCATATCCACCGCTATGTCCATCACAAAGCGAATAAGCTTCATCGATAAACAACACTCCCCCCTGTGCTTCCTTAAATCGTTTCCTTACAATCGGTGCAGTCGAACCGACTACCGTTCCCACTAAGTCTGCTCGCCCAACTTCAACAAACGTTCCTGTAGGAAGGACTTTCTCATCTTTCAAAATCTCAGCTAAAAGTCTTGCAACCGTTGTCTTTGCCGTTCCGGGATTTCCGGTAAAGACCATATGATAGGATGCCCGTTCTGTCGATAGTCCCCGCTCCGCAAGCAAGCGCTTGTATTTAAAACTTGCCACCGCTTTTGAAAGCACACTCTTTACAGAGGTAAGACCAATCATCTCATCCAACTCTTTTTGTGCAGTACCCTTTGCACGTTCTTCCTGCAAACCATCCTCCGGCATTTTAATATCTTCTTTTTTAAGCAAAAACAGATCGTTCTTTCGAATTTCAGAGGCCTCTTTTTTCTCCGCCAAAACACGTTCAGACTGTTCTTGGATCGATTTTTCCAAAAGATTTCTTACGTATCTTCCGTTACCAAAATTATCAAGATGACACACTTTTCCAAAGATATACTGCGCTTGTTTTACCGCATCCTCTGTGGCCTGAAATCCCTTTTCTTCCAACATAAGTTTAAAAATCTCTGTCAGTTCTTTTTCATTGTAATCCGGGAAATCAATCCAATAAGGGATTCTGCTTTTCAATCCCTCATTTTGTTCCATAAACTCCTTCATTCGTTCATTGTAGCCGGCAAGAATCACAATAACGTCTTCCCGGTGATTTTCCATTTCCTGAATTAAAACCGTTGTCGCCGTCTGTCCGTTCAAGGCATATGCTTCATCAATGAAAAGAACTCCTCCTTTTGCAGCATCAAACGCGTCGCGAATAGCCTGAGCGCACCCCATGCCATTTAGATCCATTCCTCCGCACTCCACTACAATTCCGCTTTTTAAAACACCCTTCTCCTTAGCAATCCCGCCAAAGAGCTTTGCCACTGTTGTTTTTGCGCTTCCGGGATTTCCGGCAAAAATCACATGCATAGTTCCCGGCTTATATTTATTTCCTGTTCGATTCTTTCTTTCTTTTTCCACCACATCAGCATTTACAATCTTCCTGATTTGGAATTTTACCCTCTGTAAACCAATCAACTTATTTAGCTTTTCTTCCGCCGACTCCGCATTTTCATCACGATCCAACATAAAGTCTTCCGACAAGTCATAATCGTAAGCCTGTAAAATATTTTTATTTAAACACCAGGGTTCAAACTGCTCGTAAGCCATTAGTACATCCGTCTGCGTAAATGTTGACCCCGGATACTGTTTTAAAAATTCACTGGCTTGAGAAGCATACTTGGCATACTCAGACTTCTTGATTAAGGATTTCATGTAATTGATTGCTGCTTTTCTATTCCCTGTACCCTCACGAAGTTTAATAGGAATTACATATTTTTTCAGTTCAGGAAGTAGACTATAAGAGAATCCAGGATGATCCATATTGTAAGTAAAGATAAACAAACAATCATTTCGGTATGATTTTATCAGTCTCTCCAGAAAAGCCGCTGCACGCTTATATAGTGTCGATTCATAGCCAAATCTTTCAGACAGATTTATTACAACTGCTCCTCCTCGGTTATTTTCAATTACTTTATCGATATATGCACTTTTATAAAGGTCCGGCTGAATGTCATAGATAAATCCGATTCTTCGGGTTAAAATTCGTCTAGAAAGATACAATCTGTTGGCAAGCGCCATTGCCATATCATTGCATGCTTCTGTACTTCTTGCAAAAAGAATATAGTGAACAATATTTCCAGAATGATTCGAATCGACTTTATGTGTTTCGATATTTTGTAGTTCTCTTACAAAGCCTTTATCATAAAGCGTACAGATATCAGTCTTTGTATCGGATATCATTTTCTCTCTATACCAAAAGTAATTTTCTCTTTCGCATCCATCCACAGCCAAAAAATAATGAGAATATACCTTTGTAGCATCAATAAAACGAGGACTATAGTTTATTAAGTCACGTCTTCTGGCTTCCATAATCATATCGTCAAACTGCAGCATCGTGCATTCAACCGGGCAATGTTTCCATCCATCTATTTCAAATTCAATCTTTAAATGACCGCAAATCTCCTCACTGGCAGAATCTACATCATAGACCTTTTCATCAAACGCCATGCCGGCATACAATCCGTTTTCCTCTTCGCGATAAATAAAAAAGAAAAGATCGTTTTTTAAATTTTGGTGAAAAAAACTATTCACAGGACAAAGCGCATTATTGTTGTAATAGCCATATTGCTTTAGTCGAGTGATCGCATTGACTGCGATATATTCTGAACTTGAATTAATTATTGCTGTGTAATATCTCATTTAACATTTCTCCCTTATCTAATCCCATCCATAAACAACATTGCTGAAATGGAGGGCGTTTTTGATGCATATTCTGAATTTTCTATTCCCTGACCTTTTTTATCTAGATATCTGTCCCAGAGTTTGCTACTATTATCGAATCCATAATGTTGGTCATCGATAATCACAAATTCCTCGACCTCCGGATGAAGATCTATATACTTTAGAATGCCCCACTCTCTTCCTGCTAAAAACTTATCTTCTGTTTGACCGTGAATTTGAATTCCATGCTTTTTAAGAAGATCTGTCATATAAAGATAATCCACATTATCTTTTCGTAGATTCTTCCAAGTAGTCGTTAGGACAACTCCATCAAAACCACCAATATCCATTGCCTTCTTTAGGACTCCAACCCTTGACTCATCAATCCCTATGACTACTCCGGAAGGCGCTGCAACACAGCTTGTGCGTGTGTTTAAAACTCCATCAATATCTAAGAAAACTACATTACTCATACGCATCCTCCTTTGTCTTACATTTATATTATGGTCAGTTGTATCCTCAAGATTTTAAGGATGCGTATGTTTGTATCAAAATAATCGATCTCGCCTTGTATCGAAACGATATCTACAGCAATCAATCCCATGTCGCATGCAATACTCTCTAATCCAATTTGCCTCTTCTTTTGTGCAGTCTTTATTAAATCTATGGTAAGCTTGCATTAGTTCGTTCTTGTATATTTCTATTGTGATAAAAGGCATATTCACATCATCCTTCTTCCGCATAAAAAGTAACGTCGTGTCATTATTGATGTATGGTTCGACATAGGACATAAGACAGTTTTGCATGTAGATTGCCTCACGGCAAAAATCGTTGATTGTCTGAGGATATCGAACCACATAATCCCCGATTCTTTCCTGCCATTCATAGATACGTTTTCGATTCGATCTTGCAATCGCTTTGTCATAGTCTTTTCTATTATTTAAAAGGTAATGGCGCAGTTCTTCTATCGAACACCTTGCCGATTTTAGACACTTTTTATAGATTGGATCAATACGTTCTAATTTTTTCATTATCTGCATCAATTCGTGCTCTCTATGCTCTCTATATTTCATCATCTGCGCCAATTCATGCTCTCTTTGCTCTCTTTCTTGTTCTCTACATTTGCTTATGTACTGTCCGATAAGATTATCCGCAAATCCTGCTGTCCATGCATGAGACAAACTATCTTTTCTTGCGCCAAACAATCGTCCTGTTTCTCCCACAGTAAGATCACCACGTATCAGCATGGCAAGATACTTGCATTGCGCATCGTTTAATTTTGTTTTAAGCAAATTGGGAAATGTTACATCCAGGTCTTTTATATACGCTTTCCACTTTTCATTGTTCAAAAGCATGGCTCCATATTCACAATTCATGCTTCGAAGCACTTTCATAGAAAGGCCATCATACATTTCCGAGGGATTGCTGGCTAGCAAATTTAAATCTTTACGCTGATATACGCCGACAGCAAGTTCATCCAGTCCGGATTTATAAAGCAATTCCTTTGCCGTATTTTTCTTCATACAGTGATAGATGTGATCCAAAAGACGTACTCCTTTTGTGTAGTATCTTTTCAAATGCCACTCCGGATGTAACTTGGAATAGTAAGTGAAGATTTCATCCATAGCTCCTCCGTTATACGCGCAATTTTTGTTATTTACGCAATACTCATCAAATACTCGCTCCTCCTTGTTGCTCCAAATATACCCCTCATGAAACGCAAAACGCTTTATTTCCACCGGCTTTCGATTCTCATCATATCTTACATAAACGGAATCGATATACGGTCGCGTGCAAAATACATAAACGAATCCATCACCCTGCTTTGCATTTACATCTTGGGCCATACTCTCTGCCATCGCATACTCATCAATTTCCGGCGGGGTCCATGTATTCTTTTCCGTATGAATCTCCAATATATTCATTCCAACTCCTCATTTACGGATTTAGTGCACTGTCTATAAATCTCTCATCCATCTCGTCTAATTCAACCTCTACTTCTTTTCTATAGTCACAAACATATTTTTTTGATTCTTTCGTTTTGGTGTTTACTTTCAATGTGATTCTATTGTCTCCAAGATATTTAATAAAAATTAAAACTCCCTCATCTGTTTCATTTGAGAATTCATATTCTTTATCCATTATAGTTTCCTCCTTTGATTGTAAATTCTGATGACATAATCGGATTAAGCGACCTGTCATCAATATAGACATCACAAGATATTTTCCGTGAGTTGTGCCCATAGTAATCAATCATTTCCTTAACATTATCGTTTATAGCATCAAATTCCAGATGTTCCACGTCTTTACACCAAGACACTGCCTTATCTAAAGCCTCTCCCGATCTACAGGTCCATAGAATCAACTTACTGCCACCTTCCTGCTGTCCTTTCAAGTAATCGATAAGCGGCTTATTAGGCGGCCCAACTTCCGGCCATGTTGAAAAGCACAAGGTCCCGTCAAAATCTACTGCTATAATTTTGCTTCTCTCCATAATCGTCTCCTTGTTATGAATCTTCGTTTTCCTTACACATATATTATGGAGTTATGCATCTTCAAGATGTTGCGTATGTTGGTTATGGCTCGTAAAATAAAAAACTCCATAGTATAGATGTAGTTCATCTATAC
>JAILHT010000102.1 GCA_024695665.1 Lachnospiraceae bacterium | reverse complement strand
CTATATTCCCGATGTCACGTTTCATTATTATCTCAAAAACACCATTGGCAAAATCAACAACAGTCTTCCTGCTACGGAAATTTTTGTCGAGTTCTATCTTTATATTGTCACCCTCATTTTCCGAGAAGCTGTCGTACTTCTCCACAAAAAGCTCGGGCCTGGCCTGTCTAAAACGATATATACTCTGCTTTACATCGCCGACCATAAACATATGCTTCATGCCCTCGGTAGCTCCTGACACGGCATTTAATATATACTCCTGGAGCATGTTGGAATCCTGATACTCATCGATCATAATCTCATCATAATTCTTTGCATATTCCATAGCCGTCTCGGTAAGGGCACCTGTTTTTTCATCGACAAAAATATCCAAGGTGTAATGCTCAATATCACTGAAATCAAAGACGCCTCTTCTCTTTTTTTCCTCCGTCAATGCATCCATAAACTTGATCGTAACATCACAAAGAGCATGAATAATCCTTGCGTTTTCTTTTATCATCCTGAAATTTCCGGTAAAGTCCGTGGTATTTACCTTTTTCTGAAGGTCATTAAGGATTTTTTTTGCCTTGTCACGCGTAGCTTTGTATAAATTATGGATATCTTCATCAAGATCCCCATCACTTTTTTTGTGACGTGTCAAAATTGCATATTTGAAACCAAAAACCTTTTTTCTGAGGCTTTCAATATCCTCGGTGTCATAGATATCTTTTATCCCTATATACTCTTCTTCCGCCTGTTTTCTAAGAAATTCCAAGCCCGGGTTCTCTGCGAGCCTGACACATTTTTCTTCTAGAGCAAGGGTTTCAGAAATTGAGGATTTTATAAGTTTTTTATACATGTATACCCAAGGACTTTTTAACATGTCGTCAAGGCTTTTTACATTATAAAAAGCCTGCGCTTCGCCATTTATCCATTTTTTTGGCCACGGCTGACTCATAGCGCTGTCATATAAATCCATTATATATTGTTTGAGCTTATCGTCACTTCTTCCCGGAGTCAGACACTCCACCATATACAAGAAATCTTCATCCGCATTCTCGTAGCTGTCACGCAATACTTCATCAAGGACATCGGTCTCTATCATCTTCTTCTCTTCGTTGTTTGCAAGCCTAAAACCGGGATCAATATCTATTTTGTTAAATTCATTTTTTACAATTCCTAGACAAAAACTGTCAATTGTACATATGGATGCTTTGTGAACAAGAACAGACTGTCTGATAAGATTCTCATCCGACGGATTATTGTCCAGCTCTCTTTCTATAGCATCACTTATTCTCTCTCTCATCTCGCCCGCAGCCGCATTTGTAAAGGTCACTATAAGAAACCTGTCTATATCGGTCGGATTGGTTTTATCCAAAATCTTCTGTATTATGCGCTCGACAAGAACGGCTGTCTTACCGGAGCCTGCAGCCGCTGATACCAATATGTTTTTGTCTCTTAGCTCTATAACTCTCCTTTGAGCATCTGTCCAACTCATTCCCATATCTATTCCTCTATGCTTGCAATAATTGCAGCAAGCGCCTCGTCTTTTCCATTTACCGAACTCTTCTTATATGAATATCCTTTTATCTTCTCATCAAAACCGCAAACCGAATTCATAGGGCAATAAGTGCATGCACTCATTCCGTTTGTACCCGGTTTTTTCGATGGATTTACCTCGATATCTCCGTTAAAGATGCTCTCGCAAAGTTCTGCGGATTTCTCATCGGCATATATCAGAATGTCCTCAAATACTTCCTCGCTGTACAAAGAAGATGTCGAACCTGTTTCACCGTCTTTTTTTGTACTGACATTTATGATATCTGATTTTTGACTGCTCTCTCTCAAGGAAAAATCCATACCGGTATAAACGTTCGGATTGTCCACTATCGCCCCATTCAACTTGTAAGAAGTAAAAAGAGACTTCTCCAAGGTCAAATCATCAATGTCAAAATTTCCGTTCACAATCGTATCGTCGACATGATAATAGAACATTCCACCGGGTCTCACATTTTTGTTCGGATACTTTTCCTTGTACATCTTCAATGCCATACTCATGTACACAGACAGCTGAAGCTGTTCCCCTGAATAGATATCCGGAAACGACAATTCGTTTTTGCCTGTCTTGTAATCGATGATATTCACATAGACTTCTCCGTCTATTTCCGCAGTATCGATTCTGTCAATCGTACCAATGAGTTTTGCTCCCTCGATATTGTTCACCTCAAACCGCTTCTCAAACTCGGTAGGTTCAAACTTGCCCGCTTTTATCTGATTCTTTATAACTTTCACGGTTCTTTTCATATATCTTTCGATTCTGTTGAAAGTATACTTTGACCTTGCATCTTCTAAGAGTGCCAGATTATGATTTGCTTCTAGCGAATATCTCAAAGCCTCACCCAATATTCTCTCTGAATCCGCCTCATTTGCGTCTCTCCATCTAAGCCCTGCATCCTTCAGCAGAACGGCATATCTCTCAAGTGCGCCGTGTATGATATTTCCAATATCTATACCGCCAAAAGACAACTCCGCTCTCTCCCTGAGTTTCAGACCGTAATAGAGAAAATGTGCATACTCACAAGCTGCAAATTTTTCTAGTCTTGTAACGGAGCCTACAATAGTTTTTCCGTAGATTTTTGTGACTACATCTTTTGACAAAGGCATAGTCTTGTACTCTTCGGTACTTGCCTTTATAATTTTCATCACCCTGCCCGCATCCAACGGCTTGTTGTTTTTTATCCAGTGAAGAACCGCCTCGAGCTTATTTTTATCTATGTCTTCTTTCTCACTTATCAAAAGAGCTATGTCATCCAAAAGGCTGTCACCTCTCAGATATGTGATCTGCCCCTTATCCATATCAGGCATCAGGATCTCAAGCTTGTTGAAAAGCTTAAGCAAAGTTCCTATCAGATAAGACCTTCTCTTTGCCGTACCGTCAACTCCGCTTCTCGAAAAAGTCACAAAAAGCTTCTCAGAGGATTTTGTAAGTATCATATAGAGATAGAACTTCTGCATAAATGCATCCTCTCTCTCGGAAGGGGCAAGTTCTATGTCATTTTCCTTCAAAAGCTCCCTCTCTGACTCAGAGATGATGCCTCCGCCTGAACCTGACTTTGGAATATTTCCGTCGTTTGCCCCGACAAGAAATAGTGCCTTCACATCGTTAAGTCTTGTTCTTTCTATATCTCCCACGACAACTCTGTCATATCCGGGTGGAATTATACCTATTTTTACGGCTTCAAGTCCGGCATCAAACAACTCCACAAACTCCGAAAAAGACATAGTAAAATCCCCCAAAAGATTATTGAGCTTCTCCAAAAGTCCGTCTACAACATCATATATCTGTCCATATTCATCAGCTTTTTTGAGGTCATTCTGCTCCTCAAAATAAGCCTTTCGACTCTCTAATGTCTCTCTAATTCCTATGTTCTCGAAGAAAGTCCTTAGCACCTCACAACGCTCCCCGACGGTCACACCCTTCTTTTTCATCCCTTCATTTACAGGAAGCACCGTATCACAGAATCGCTGTCTTATTTCATTCAGATGGTCTATATCAACATTTAAATCGCCCGGAGTATAGGTAAACTCCTCCGACCATCTCTTTTTGCCTCGAATCCCTACAGCTCTTACATAATTTTCAAGGATATCCACGTCCGAATCCTCTACCCCAGAAAAACCGCTTCTTAAGTATCTGAAAAC
>JAILHT010000093.1 GCA_024695665.1 Lachnospiraceae bacterium | reverse complement strand
GTGCGCTGGGATGACATGGCAAAATTATAACCGCTAATGATCATAAATATGGGTACCGCCATATTGATAAAATAATCAAAAATCGGTGTTTGTTTCATGGGCCAGTCTACGTGGGTGGTAATTACCAACATCACACAGATGGCTTTCATATAATCTAAAAATTCAATTCTTTTTTTCATAACATATGTATTTTAACGCTGAGGAAGGAGAATTATCAATCCAAGAATTGCTTGATTTTCTTTTTGATTTCCACCAAAAATTGTACGAAATGAATAGAATTGTCGATTGACGTTAGGAGATGCTAACAAATATAATATAATTATTGGTAGACGAAGGGGGACACTAGAAAATGGGAAGAATGGAAATAATAGATTTTTTGATAATGGCTGCGTTATATATAACAATAGGAGTTATCATAATACGAGATAAACAGGAGGATGAACAGAAACAGGCGAAATACCTCATAGTTTACGGCTTTATTCTTTTATTGTTTACAATTATTTGTTATGTATTTCATATAAGCACAATTATAAATATTGTAATTTCAGGAGTATTAGCAGTTATTGTACTATTGTTCCATAGGAGGAGTAAAAAAAGGATTAAATGAATTCTTTTTTGCTATGGAGAAGGTTAGGATAACAAAGGTCGTGGAATCACGGCCTTTTTTATTTGCTCAAAATTCGAAAAAAACAACTCTTAAGAAAATCTTAAAGATTTTGGCAGTTTTTTCTTAATGATAAGTAGTATAGAATAAAAACCGTAATAAATATTTTGCAAAATGTTTGAGGAAGTAACTATGAACAAAATACTGGTTTGCGATGATGAGAAGGATATTGTAAACGCTTTAAAAATTTATTTGACCGGAGAGGGATACGAAGTAGTGGAAGCTTTCAATGGGAAAGAAGCATTGGAAGTTTTGAAAAAAGAAGAAATTCATTTGGTGCTCATGGATATTATGATGCCCATTATGGATGGAATCGAGGCCATGGTGGAACTTCGAAAAAACTACAATATTCCCGTTATTCTTTTGACTGCAAAGTCAGAGGATATGGATAAGGTTTTGGGGCTGAATGTTGGGGCAGATGATTATATTACGAAGCCTTTTAATCCGGTGGAACTCATAGCACGGGTAAAATCCCAGCTGAGACGCTATACCATGTTGGGAGGAATCACCGGGATGGAGGCATCTTCTGAGGCAGATACAGATGTGGTTCGCATTGGTGGGATTGAGCTAAATGACCGCTCGAAAAAAGTGACTCTGGATGGGGAAGAAGTAAATCTTACTCCCAGAGAGTACGATATTCTAAAACTGTTAATGACGCATCCCGGAAAGGTGTATTCTCCCAGAGAGATCTATTCCGAAGTTTGGCAGGATCCCACCTTTGGTGCGGAAAATACCGTGGCAGTTCATGTAAGACATCTTCGGGAAAAGCTGGAGTATGACCCCGCCAATCCCAGATACGTTATCGCAGTATGGGGACATGGTTACAAAATCAGTGAAGAATAAATGGAATGTGATGGTGAGCATATGAAAAAATACAGAGGAAAAACAGCTACAAAAATTGTGGTATTTCTTTTAACCCTAATCTTTGCATGTATTACCTTGGGTGGAGGATTCTTCTCAGCGGTTTGTATGTACATGGGATATTATCAGGGAGAATCTCAGGCAGAAGTGAAAGAATACTTCTTTGAGCGGGCTTATGAAACCGATGCTTTGACGGCATTGGAAGCCGGGGAAGAAAATGATTACAATCGAAACGGCTTTACCAATTATGAGTTTGCGATTTTGGAGGGAGGCAGTTGGAGCGAAAAAGAACTGAAAAATGAAAAGAACTATCTTGTTTCAAATTTTTCCAATGGATTTCCCGAAAACTACAGCATAAAAAAGTATAACGTAGGTGAAAAAAGCGACTTTGATATTGCAACGAGCTATTTTGGTTCTTCTTACGTAACCCACGGATATGAAACCGTGGAAAAGAAAGTGGAGAGCTTTGCGGTGGATGCGGAGATCAATTTTGTTTATGCTTACATTGATGGGGCATATTATCCCATTAACAGCTACTATGAAGATGTAAGCGAAGATAACAGTGAACAGCTGATCTATACCATTGGAGGTGTGGATTTTGAAGAAACGGAATTGCTACCCTTTGACGTAGAGACATTTTCAATAGGTGAAGGGGAAGTTCAAAGTGTAACAGTTTCTCCGGATAAGTCTTCTGCGAAGGCAACGGTTGTTGTATCGGATCCAACAGAAAAAACCTATACCGTGATTTCTTCTTCGGCTGCAAATATCATGGAAGGCAATGATTTCCTTTATGAGGCACAGGAGTTTTACAATTACAGTAAAATACTTTCTGTTTTAGGACCGATTGGATTCTTTGGCGGAGGTGTTCTCACACTGATCTTTTTTGTAATGCTGATGTGTCTGAGCGGATATCATTTAGAGGAGAAGGAAACTACATTTGAACTCTATAGAGGAAAACAGGTGAGGGAACATCTCTATCTTCAAAGAAGAGGATTGGATCGAATTCCTCTGGATGTAAACGTAATTCTTTACATCTTAATTATAGGTTCCGTTATTTGTTTTGCATCAGAGCTTATAAGTGCGCTGCAGTGGAACAATGTAGTTCTTGTTGGATTGGGGTTAAGTTGTTTGACCCTTGGCGGAGGTATCGTGACACTCCTTTATTCCATGACTGTGGCATCAAATTTCAAGTGTCCCGCATGGTGGAGAAATAGCCTTGTTTATATGTGCCTTCGTTTGATAAAAAAATGGATGGACGGTTTGGCACAAAGCTTCCGCAAAAGTGCAAAAAGCGTAAAGATGCATACTAGAATCTGGGTGTTGTTTTTTGCAGTGGCAATTTTTGAAATGATTGGCTTGACCTTTGTATGTGACAGTAGATTTTTCGGTGGACTGTTCTTTGTGTGGATTTGTGAAAAGCTGGTAATGGGATTTCTTTTGATGAAGCTCTTGCGACAGTTTGGGGAGATTAAAGCTACGACCAAAGAGATTACGGAGGGGAACTTAGCAGCCAGTGTAAATACAGAGAAGATGTTTATCGACTTACAGGAAGAAGGCGACTATATTAATTCTATAAAAAATGGCTTAGATACCGCTATCGAAGAGCGAATGAAATCAGAGCATTTTCAGACAGAGCTTATTACCAATGTTAGTCACGATATTAAAACGCCTTTAACATCCATTATTAGTTATGTGGATTTACTGGAAAAAGAAAAGATTGAAAATGAAAAGGCAAAAGAATATATA
>JAILHT010000084.1 GCA_024695665.1 Lachnospiraceae bacterium | reverse complement strand
AGAGAGATGTGTGAGGGTGTTCTTTCCTTTGCAAAAGATACGGGATTTAAGCAGGCTTTTGTCAGAATTTCAAAAGGAAATGAGTCGTCCATTGCGCTTGCGAAGAGCCTTGGATTCAAGGAACTCAATGAAGAATATGCTGATTGCATTTTTTATATAAATTTAATATAATGAACTTTAATTGTTTGGATATAAATGATAAAGGGGAACACATGCCGGAAATCTCAGAAGAAACAGTAGAACAGGTTGAAAGAGAATTTCATAGTGGCGATGGCGGTATCAAACCAACAAAGGACTTTGAGGATCCAGCCGATTTGCACAAGGAGCTTATTGCGACCATTTTGAAGTATCATCCGTCTGCGGACACATCAATGGTCGAGAAGGCTTATCATGTGGCTGACAAAGCTCACCAGGGACAAGTGCGCAAATCGGGAGAACCTTATATTATACATCCGCTTTGCGTGGCGACTATTCTTGCTGAGCTCGAGCTCGATAAGGAGACGATAGTTGCCGGGCTTCTTCATGATGTCGTTGAGGATACTATCATGACGGATGAGGAGATAAAAGAGGAGTTTGGAGAGGAAGTTGCGCTTCTTGTAGACGGAGTGACAAAACTCGGTCAGTTGTCCTATGATATGGACAAGGTTGAGGTGCAGGCAGAGAATTTAAGAAAAATGTTTCTCGCCATGGCGAAGGATATAAGAGTCATTCTTATCAAGCTTGCCGACAGACTTCACAATATGAGAACTTTAAAATACATGACGCCTGAGAAGCAGAAGGAAAAGGCTAGGGAGACTATGGATATCTATTCTCCTTTGGCTCAGAGGCTCGGTATTTCAAAGATAAAAGTGGAGCTTGACGATCTTTCCTTAAAATATCTTGAACCTGAAGCCTATAGAAATCTTGTCGAGACTATTGCACAGAAGAAGCATGTCAGAGAAGAGTATGTAGGACAGCTTGTTGAAGCTATAAAAGAATGTATAGAGGAAGCCGGAATTGAGGCTACCATATACGGAAGAGCGAAGCACTTTTTCAGTATTTACAAAAAGATGGTCAATCAGAATAAGACCATTGATCAGATATACGATCTGTTCGCAATCAGAATCATTGTTAGCGATGTGAAGGATTGCTATGCCGCACTCGGTGTCATCCATGAGAAATACAAGCCGATACCGGGAAGGTTTAAAGATTATATTGCGATGCCTAAACCGAATATGTACCAGTCGCTGCACACGACTCTTATAGGGCCTACGGGTCAGCCGTTCGAGATTCAGATAAGAACGCAGGAGATGCACAGAACATCTGAGTACGGTATCGCTGCGCATTGGAAGTACAAAGAGGGAATCACGGGAGATACATCAGGAAACCAGGAAGAGACAAAGCTCAACTGGCTCAAACAGATTTTGGAGTGGCAGAGGGACAGCTCAGACAACAAGGAGTTTATGAGTTACCTCAAGGCAGACCTCAATCTGTTCTCTGACACCGTATTTTGTTTCACACCTTCCGGAGATGTAAAGAACCTTCCAAACGGAAGTACACCTATAGATTTTGCTTATTCTATTCATTCCGCAGTTGGAAACAAGATGATAGGAGCGAAGGCGAACGGAAAACTTGTTCCTATAGATTATGTGATACAAAACGGAGATCTTATAGAAGTTTTAACCTCGCAGAACTCGAGGGGACCAAGTCGTGACTGGCTCAATATTGTAAAGAGTACACAGGCAAAGAACAAGATCAACCAGTGGTTCAGAAGCCAGTTCAAGGAGGAGAATATCCTCAAGGGAAAAGAGCTTGTTGTAAATTACGCAAAGTCGAAGGGAATCATTTTCTCCGAGATAAACAAGCCTGAGTATCAGCAGAAGATTATAGAAAAATACGGTTTTCACGATTGGGATTCCGCTATGGCAACGGTCGGACACGGAGGACTCAAAGAGAGCCAGATTGTAAACCGTATGGTGGAGGAGTACCAGAAAGACCATATTATTCCTCTCACCGATAAGGATATACTTGAAAGTACGCCTGACAAGGATAAAAACAGAGAGGAAACCCGCTCAAAGGGAGGAATCGTTGTAAAAGGACTTCACGATGTAGCGGTTCATCTCAGCAAATGTTGTTCTCCTGTTCCGGGTGATGAGATCGTCGGATTTGTCACCAGAGGAAGAGGTGTTTCAATCCACAGAACCGACTGTATAAACGTGCTTAACATGTCCGATCTTGACAGAAGCAGACTTCTTGAGGCATGGTGGCAGCAGGGCAGCGAAGTCGGATTGTATCAGGCGGACATAAAGATTTACGGAAACAACAGAACCGGTCTTATTGTCGATATTTCAAAGATTCTTTCCGAGAGAAATATAGACATAAAGAGCATACATTCATCGACGAACAAGCAGAACATCGCGACAATTGAACTCTCCTTTGCCGTTAAGGGGAAAGAGGAACTCGTTGCACTTGTAGAAAAGATAAGACAGATTGAGAGTGTCATGGATGTTGTGAGAACAACCGGTTAAGATAAAAAATGCACCTTAAAGTGTTAGATCTTGTGGCAGGCACTTTGAGGTGTTTTTATTTTGTTCTGTTTTTATCTTAGCTTTTTCTTAAAAGATTTCATTTTTGTATGGGATAAATCATCGGTTAGGTATATTATTTTTATAGGAATTTTAAGGGGGTATAACATGAAAATTTATGTGGATTGCAATGTGTTAAGAAGCGGAGACGGAAGCGGTGAGTATCCTTACAAATCTATAGGAGAAGCCGCTGATATCGCAAAACCGGGGGATGAGGTCCTTGTCTCTCCGGGAGTTTACAGGGAAAATGTAAACCCTAAGTGTGCGGGAACAGAGGACAAAAGGATCGTCTATCGCTCAGTTGAACCTTTGAAGGCAATTATAACAGGTGCCGAGGAGGTGAAGTGCTGGGAGAAGTACGACGGAGATACCTGGGTTGCAAGGATAGGAAACGGTCTCTTCGGAGATTACAATCCTTACACGACACTTGTTTACGGGGATTGGTTTATTCAGACTATGATAGCTCATACAGGTGAGGTCTATCTTAACGGAAAATCTTTGTATGAGGTCACGGAGCTTGATAAGGTATTGAAACCTGAGAGATATGACAATTCTTGGGATGCCGATTTTAGCATTTACACCTGGTACACGGAGCAGGATAAGACAAAGAACGAGACAGTGATATATGCAAATTTCCACGGAAAGAATCCTAATGAGGAGAATGTGGAGATAAACGTCCGAAGAAATTGTTTTTATCCAAAGGTCGAGGGAATCGGTTTTATCACTTTGTCCGGATTTACCGTAAAACAGGCTGCTACACAGTGGGCTCCTCCGACAGGATATCAGGAGGGTATGATAGGGCCGCATTGGTCAAAGGGCTGGATAATCGAAGATTGCGAGGTCTCACATTCGAAGTGTTCCGGAATCTCTCTGGGAAAATATCTACAGCCAAACAATGACAACAAGTGGTCGAAGTGGAAGTTCAAGGACGGAACACAGACGGAGAGAGACTGTATATGTCAGGCTCAGTTTGAGGGGTGGAAGAAGGAGACAATCGGTTCTCACACAATCAGAAGATGCAATATTCACGATTGCGGACAGACCGGTATAGTAGGCCACCTCGGAGGTGTTTTCTCAACCATAGAAGACAACCATATTCATCATATCAATAACAAGCAGAATCTTGCCGGAGCTGAGATCGGCGGAATAAAGATGCATGCCGCGATAGATGTCACGATAAGAAGAAACCATTTCCACCATTGTACAAGAGGGCTTTGGCTCGACTGGCAGGCACAGGGAACGAGAGTTACTCAGAATTTTTTCCATGACAATACTCTGCCAAAGGACGAGAATGCGTGTGTAAAGAACGGACTTGGACTCGGCGAGGATATATTTGTTGAGGTTTCTCACGGACCGACACTTATCGACAACAATATAATGCTGTCGGATTGTGCACTTAGGCTTTCCACACAGGGCTTTGCGCTTGTTCATAATCTTATCGCCGGATCGCTTGTGGCTGTAGGCCAGGGTGTAAACAACAATTCGATAACAAAATCATCACCTCGTTATACGCCGTATCATATGCAGCACAGAACAGAGGTTGCGGGCTTTATGACGATACTTCACGGGGATGCAAGATTTTACAACAATATCTTCATACAGAAACCTGTAAGAGAGGGCATGGCGGAGATTTCAAAATCAATGGAGAACAGCACCTGGGCAGATCTCAACATGTACTCAGGAACTTTCCCTTATGAGGATTATCCTACTATTGAGGAGTACTGTGAGCAGTTTGTGGGCTATTGCGGAATGGGCTCGGAAATCTCTGACAGATATTACAATCCGCTTCCTGTATGGGCAGGTGGAAATGCCTTTTTCGGTGGTGCAAGACCGATGAAGGGTGAAAAGGACTTTTTCGAGGACAAAGAAAGTGATGTATTTGTAAGCGTCGAGGAGAGAGACGGAGATTATATCTTAAAGACAAATGTATATGACCTCCTCCCGGACAGACATATGAATACTATAGACACAGACACACTTGGAATCGCTTTTGAGCCTGAACAGAGATTTGAGAATCCGGACGGAAGCGATATCGTCTTCAACACCGACTACTTCGGTGACAGAAGATCGGTTTCACCTACCGCAGGACCTTTTGAAAAAGGGATGGCTGAGACTAAGCTTTAACTTGGTCTGAAAAATAATTGATATTGTTATTAAGGGGCTGTCGCTTTAGATGAATTAAATCATTTCTTAGTGCGACAGCCCCATTAAATGCAACTGACATCGAGATAATTATCCTATATAGCAACTCTTTCGTAATAATAGGATTGTTTTAGACTATCAAATGCACGGACACCATATAGGCTCGGGAGACTACCACCCTGTCATGGGTACAAATAAAAATGACAGTCCTGCAAACCTCCTTTTTACTAGTGTTTGCGAACACACCCAATATTCAAGTCCCATCTTCCGCATATAATATTTGATTTCCGGGCAAAAAGATGTTATCCTTTGAATTAGTTAAGAAGAAAGGCGCTAAGTAGTGTATAGGTGAAAAAATGAAGCTTAGATAGTTTGATTTGGTGAACGCGAACAAAGAATAATTATGGCCCGAAAGGGTCTGTTTGTGTATGCCGAATTGGATTATCGTATTCATTTTGAAACCATCATAAGCCATCTTTATGATAATGGTTTATGCGCATTTCGGCATCTATGGATCTTCATTTTGTACGTATAATCTGCTTCAGGTATGGAGCAGATTTTTTTGTGCCATAAAACAGGCAAGGGTACCGTTACATACGGGAGCGGACTTTTGCCATAAATGTATGGAGGAGATATATATGGCTCAAATACAAGTTACGAATTTGACTTTTTCATATGACGGAAGTGCCGACGATGTACTTAACAATGTAAGCTTTAATATCGATACTGATTGGAAGCTGGGGCTCATTGGGAGAAACGGTAAGGGAAAGACCACTCTTTTGAACCTTTTTATGGGAAGGTATGATTACAGCGGAAGCATAGTGACAAGCACCAGATTTGACTATTTTCCATATAAGGTTTCGGAGGCGGATAAAGAAAGGAATGCCGCAGATCTGATAGAAAGATGGAAACCGCAGGTTGAAAGCTGGCAGGTGCTTATACAGATGAACCAGCTTGAGATGGACCCGGAGTGCTTATACAGACCATTTGGGACGCTCAGCTTTGGTGAGCGCTCCAGGGTTATGCTGGCTGTTCTTTTTGCTGATGAAAACGAGTTCCTTCTTATTGATGAGCCGACTAATCATCTGGATGGTCCGGCAAGAGAAATAGTAAAGAAATATCTTGCCACCAAGAAAGGTTTTATTTTGGTATCGCATGACCGCGATTTGCTTGATGGCGTATGCAACCATGTTCTTGTATTAAATCGGGCAAGTATAGAGGTTCAGACAGGAAATTTTACGACGTGGTGGGAAAACAAGGAGAAGCTTGATGCTTTCAAACAATCCGAGAATGAAAAACATCTGAAAGAAATCGCAAAGCTAAAAAAGACAGCCGACAGGAGCAACAGATGGGCAGATAAAAACGAAAATACCAAGATAGGATTTGATCCGGTAAAGGAACCTGAGAGAAATATATCTACAAGAGCCTATATCGGGGCAAAAACCAAAAAGATGCAGGCAAGAGTAAAATCCTTCGAGATGCGAATAGACAGGGAGATTGAGGAAAAGGAAGGGCTGCTTTCGGATATTGAACGTGTGGCAGATTTAAAGCTTACACCGCTTGTTTTTCATAAAGAAGTTTTGATAAATGCAAATGATTTTTCTCTGAGATACGCCGACTCAGATCAGGCGCTCTTTGATGGAATGAAATTTCAGTTGAGACGTGGCGAGAGGGTAGTTTTATCCGGCGGAAACGGGTGTGGAAAATCGAGCATTATTCGGGCTATCTTTGAAAAAACGAAACAGCGGGAAAATGAAAAGAACAGCGCGCTTGTAGTTTCCGGAAACCTGGAAGTCGCCTCGGGGCTTATCATATCTTATATAAGTCAGGACACATCCTT
>JAILHT010000081.1 GCA_024695665.1 Lachnospiraceae bacterium | reverse complement strand
GGAGTCCTTATCTCGTGGGACATATTTGTCAAAAATTCCGTTTTTGCACGGTTTGCCGCATCTGCCTGTTCACGCGCCAAGACAAGTTCCTCCACGGTACTCTGCAATTTTTTGTAATCCGGAGTTTCCACTCCTATATAGAATATGAATATACCAAGCGTCGCCCCGAAATAATTCATCATAACTCCCGAAGGGTTCACAAACTCAAAAATCACCCCCGACATAGTTAAAACGAATGCCAGCAATGCTGTTCCTCTGGTTCTTTTGTCCAGATAATTTCTGTTTACCGCAAAAAGCGCAGTCGCATAAACCAAATAATAAAGCTCAATGCCATATGCAAGAATAAAATTCATATACGATGGAACGACAACGGCTATAGGTCTTGTGTCGGAACCAAACGTATATCTGAAATAGCATAAAAGGCTAAGCGCGATACTCATCATAAATATAATACTGTTTATAAATTGAAATATGCGGCGCGTTTTGTTCACTTCAAAAAATGTTTCTATGTACAGTGCGACATAGTAGGTCAATATTACATTTGTCTGGAATACTGCAAAATAAAATAAGACTTCGAGTTCCCTCGAAATACTGAAGATTCCGGAATCCCTTATAACATTGTCGGCGATACTCAACATATTTCCGAAAATTATACTGATTATGGCATTCCTGAATCTAAGATTTTTTGTTTCGTCTCCCGTTTTTATGATGGAGAGAAGTGTAAATAATACAAGGCCGATCACAAGCCCAGCAAGGTTAAACGATATGTGCAATAAAGTTTCTTCAATCACATGCGATACAGCCATCCGATTACCTCACAAAAAGCATAACTACTTTCCTTCAAAAAACAAATCCAAAGCTTTTATAATCTCACTCTTCGGCAGACTTTTAAGAAGGTATTTTTCGGGTTTTACACTGAGTGCCTCGCTTATGGTCTCCTTGTCATTTTTTGACGTCAAAAACATAACCGGAGTATCTTTTGTCACCGGATCGTTTCTAAGCAGCATGAGAAGCTGTGGCCCTTTTATTATCGGCATCTCATAATCCAACAAAATGAGGTCTATCTGAGTACTGTCAAGAATTCTGAGTGCGTTGAAGGCAGTATTTGCCGTATAAACATTGTAATTGTCCGAGAGCATTCCCTTTATTGTATGAAGCGCCGTCGGATCGTCATCCACAACAAGAACATGCTTCGTTCCACCCGGGTTCAAAACATACTTATCTATGGTTTCCACTATGTCCTCAACCCTGAACGGTCTTGCAAAGCTTTCCGTCACTTTTTCCTTTTCAAAAAATGCAGTCTCTGCCTTTATCTCCGAAGGATTTCCCACAAGAAACAGAAGCTTGTCATTGTCCATTTCAAGCTCCCTCTTTATCATCTCATATGATTCCCTGTATTCAGTCTCCTCCCCAGGCAAGTACACAAGCCACATTTCAGCTTCCTTATCTATGGAAAAGTTCTCCGCCTCGGTGATTCGAATGTTGTCAACTATATATCCGGCCTTCTTCAACCCGTCGCCCATAACATTTACAAGCAATGTGTTTTTTTCTGCAAATAATAATACGTGTTTGTCCATTTTATTCTCCCGGTTCTCCCCGAATCAGATGTATTGTATTATACATTACTGTGCTCATTTTGTTAATCAAAAATAGGAATTTAGTAACAGATTTGTCGATTTTTTATAAAAAAAATACATCAGACTATCCGTTTTATGGATACTCTAATGTATTTGGAATTCTTTTACTGTTCACATGTTACAAACAGTTCTTTCACCTCATCAGCCGATTTGTTCAAAACAAACGCGCACTCGCTGAAAAGATTCTTCTCAATAATTTTCTGATATCGCTCTTCCATTGCGATATTCTTCTTCCCCATTGCCAGTCTTGCCTGTTTCCTTTTATTCATATTCTTCAGAACGGCAATCATCTTTTTGATATCACAGCTTTGAATGACATCCTTGTACATAAGCTCTCTTTCCTTATCGGATTTGATATCTTCTGTTTCGATAGTCGGAATCTCGTCTATGAAATGCTTCATTTCATCCGGATCCACAACATTTCTGCATCTTGTATCCATCCTGTCCTCCGGTATGTACACCTTAGCTGTCTGCTCAGTCACCGGGACAAGTACACAAAATTGCGTTCCCTTACTGTTGCTCATGGAATCCATCGTTGTGATGTCTTTGATCTCACATACACCATTATTGGCAGTCATCACATAATCTCCAACTTTGTACATTTTGACACCTTCCTTTTTTCCCCTGTGCCTTTCCTCTCCTTCATCCGTAGTATATAAATAATAACATCTTTTTTGAAATTTTGTAAGATAATTTGTGCCAAAAAATTACTGCTGTTCATAGTATTTACGTACTATAAACAGCAGTTTTTCAAGTGAAGAACTATATAATTTTAAGGTCTTTCAGCCGTTTTTCAACCGAAAATCCTTTTTGGGTATTTTTATACAAGTGCTGCTCCGAGAGCCTTGCAGTCATCTATTGCACTGTCATCCGGTGCTTCCTGACAGATAAGACCTTCTCCATTCACAACCGTTGCTCCGGCCTGAGTCATTCTGGTTTCCCAGTCTCTCATCCACTCTCCGTCTCCCCATCCGTAAGAACCAAAGAGAGCTATCTTCTTTCCTGAAACGCTTCCCTCAAGTGAAGCTACAAACGGCTCGAATTCTCCTTCTTCCAAAACCTCTGCGCCCATCGCCGGACATCCGAGAGCAAATGCCGGTACATCGGCAAGATCTGCTGCCGATACCTGACTTACGAACTGAAGTACAGCCTCTCCACCTGCTTCATTGATTCCCGCTGCTACTGCTTCTGCCATCTTCTGTGTGTTTCCTGTCTGAGACCAGTATATAACATTGACTTTGCTCATTTTTAAATCCTCCTGCTGTTTCTTTTATTCAGTTAGTTGTGTCTAACACCTTTTGAATATAGTCGTTTGCAGGCCCAAGGTCAATTTGCCTCATGTGTAAATTTTATCAAATACTAAAAGGAGAGAACTTTTATCAATTCTCTCCCATTTTAACTGTGTTTATATGATATTTTTTGTCACAAACTTAAGTTTTCACCTATATCTCATCATAATAGTTTTCCAAAAAATGATGTCTTATGCCATCTTTTTTGTACGCTATCACCGTGTTCAGATTGACATTTTCAACGCTTCTGAAAATATTCATCTCTATGTATGGATTTACTTTCGAGAGTGTGTTTATAAGTTCCTTGACCTCAGCTCTCTTTGACACCTTTCCGACAGTATCCGCCATATCAATCTTCTCGGTAAATCTACAGGCACATCTTATAAAATGAAGCCTGTTATAATTCATCCAGTGTATTATATCTTTCTCCCTGACAAGATAGAGCGGTCTGATAAGTTCCATCCCCGGGAAGTTTGTGCTGTGCAGTTTTGGCATCATTGTCTGAATCTGTGCTCCATACATCATTCCCATGACGATAGTCTCTATGACATCATCAAAATGGTGCCCAAGCGCTATCTTGTTGCATCCGAGTTCTTTTGCTTTACTGTAGAGATGTCCTCTTCTCATCCTCGCGCAAAGATAGCACGGGGAATCCCCCTCATCTGCGACAATATCGAATATTTCCGACTCAAAAACCTGTATCGGAACATTTAGAAACTTTGCATTATTTACAATCGTCTCGTAATTTATCTTATTGTAACCCGGATTCATAACCAAAAACACAAGGTCAAAGTTCTTTCTGCCATGTCTCTCAAGTTCCTGAAAAAGCTTTGCCATGAGCATTGAGTCTTTTCCTCCGGAGATACATACTGCTATCTTGTCGCCGTCCTGAATCATCTCGTACTCATTTATTGCCTTGGTAAACTTTCTCCAGATGTCTTTTTTGAATTTTTTTATTATGCTTCTCTCGACATCTTTGTTTGTTATCGGTTCATCCGATTCATACACATCATTGAACTCATTATTATAAAGATCAGACATTTATATTTTGCTCCAAAAATTCTTCGGTGATTCCGGCTTTCTTCTTCCAAAATCCCATTCTGTATACCACAAAAGTGATAAGCGCACCACAGCACCATGCAATCAGAAGCGAATAGAATATACAAGCTCTATCTCCGTTTGGGAGTGCCTCGGATCTTGTCAGATATGCCCAGATATATGCTATCGGCATTCTGATTATTATGGTTGTTATTATGGAAATCCACATCGGTGTAACCGTGTCTCCCACACCTCTCATCACTCCTGAGAGGCACTGTGTTACCTCAAATACGATATAACCCGGAAGAAGGATGCAAAGCATCTGGTATCCGAGATCAACCAGCTCTTCGGTATTTGTGAATATACTCATGAGCTGATGGCCGAAAATATAGATAAATACAACGATCACCGCAGATGTGAGCATAGCTATTATCGTTCCTTGCCTTGCTCCCTGTTTTATACGGTCAAGTTTCATGGCTCCGAGGTTCTGTCCGGCATAGGTTGTCATGGCTGCTCCGAATGAGAAAGCCGGAAGGATTGCAAAACCGTCAACCCTCATTACCATAACGTTTGATGCGATAAACATCTCTCCGAAACTGTTTGTCAAAGACTGAACAACTATAGCGGAGAGTGAGAAAATAACCTGTGTAACACCCGAAGGTATTCCGAGGGATATGATCTGTCCCATGTACTCTCTGCTGGAAAAAAGATACTCTTTCTTGAAATCAAATATATCGCTCATCTGAGAAAGTTTTCGAAGAGAGAGAATAGCTGAAATAATCTGCGCTATTACAGTAGCAAGTGCAACTCCTCCTACTCCGAGGCCGAAATATGCTACAAATACATAGTCGAGCACTATGTTTATCACTGTCGATACAAGCAGATACACAAGTGCGGAGAAGCTGTCGCCGAGTCCTCTCAAAACTCCGCTCAAAATATTGAAATATGCAGGTCCGACACTTCCGAGTGACAGGATCAGCAAATAATAAAAGCACGAGTCAATGATAGTATCCGGCGTGTTCAAAAGCGCAAGAAGCGGTCTAATACAAAACGGCGTGACGATCATAAGTATAAGTACCGATGCCGCGGTGATAGTCACACAGGCCCCTATGGACTTCGAAAGTTTTTCCCTGTCCCTCGCACCGAAATACTGTGATACAACTATTCCGGCTCCGACGGATATACCGATAAACAATACCAGAAAGAGATTGAATATCGGTCCTGCGCTGCCGACTGCAGCGAGCGCATTGTCACCGACAAAGCGTCCTACTATAATACTGTCAACCGTGTTGTATAACTGCTGCGCGATATTTCCTATGAGCATAGGAATAGTGAAGGCAACGATCTGTTTTCCCGGATTTCCGACGGTCATATCGATCGGTGCAAACATTTTCTTTAAGAAATTCATTATATTCCCCCTAAATATAGTTCTCTTTGCATAATATACCGTAATTATAGCACGTATTTTCTCATTATAATATGCCGCAGGCCCCAATACAATTATAAAATTACCGTAAAGTCTACGGATAGAGCGTCTCAACTACCGAGTCGGGCACCTCGAAATGCTGATAATCCTTTGCGGAATTCCAGCTTCCGCCCCACTCAAATCCATGGTTTATAAAGAGTTTATAAGCGGCATCATTCTCGTCTATTTTGTACGGAAAATCCTTTGTTCTGTCCACATACTCAGTCGCGTTTGCGGGCTCTATGCTCAGATTTCCGTTCACGGTTTTCACATACGGATTATAGAGCGTATTTATATCCATTGCCAACCCGTAACCATGCTTTGAAACAGTGGTCGTGTGACTTATAAATCTAAAATTGAAACTTGATGAGTTGTTGTCCTCCATAGAAAGCTCATCATCCGCATCATACTCATCCACGAGTCTTATCTTTTCTATCGGATATTGCATATTGTACAATTCCTCAAATATCTCAAGCAGATCTTCCGCTATATATTTGTTGCATATTATCTCACCTTCGTGCGTCTCGCCGTCAAAGCCTGTATGAAGCACGTGAAGATATCTGAGATCCGAAAGCTGTACCGTGCAGTCATCCTTGTATGATTTACCTTTTATATGTGAAAATATCTCGCTTTCCTCATTAAACTCATATCCATAAAAATTTTCGGTATCTTTTACATTAGTCGTCGTCATCAAAGTCACTCCCGTCAAAGCCTTCTCTTCCGTCTTTGATTCCGTTTCTGTCTCCGTCTCTGTTTCTTTTTCGGTCTCAGTCTCTGTCATATTATCTATATCCGAATCATCTTCAGACGCGATTTGGGTTTCCGTTTCAACATCAGTTTCTTTTAAACTGTTTTCATCGCTTCCGCAACCAAAAATACCAAGAAGAGCAGCAAATGCAAATATCAGTATCTTCTTTCTCACATTTTTCTCCTTAATCAAGTCTCGTCATGTGTATCTTTCCTTTTATTATATTATGATTTCGAAATATACAAAACCAAAAACAATATTTTGTCATCGCCACTTGTGTGGTAGTGCTTTTTTCCCATTTTTGATGTATGATATACGTAATAATTGCTTTGTGAGGGTTACTATATGAAGAATATTCGCAAATCCATATCTTATCAAATACCTATTATATTCATAGTCAGCTATCTCATAATTGCGCTCGTAATCGTGCTTATCGTATATAACCGCTTCGAGACCAGAATGGTCAACGAATACACAAAAATGGCTGAAGGCGTAACCAACCTTATGCTAAACGCATATGACACGGAAAAAACCGACATTTTTATAGAGGAAAACTTTGAAAATGAGGATTATATCGATCTTCTCCTCTACTATTACACTCTCAAAGATAATTATCCCGACATCTACTATATGTATGTCTATCAATTTGCCCCAAACGGTGAGCCGACCGCTACGGTAATACTCGATCTGGATGAATACTATCAGGATCCACCTCTTCAAGAGAGCATAGATTGGATAGGTTCCACCTATGAGTTGGATGAACCCTTTGCATCAGAGATAGACAAGATCCTAAACGGAAAAGATCCTGTTGTTCACACGGTTCACACTCAGGACGGAGAATACCTTTTGTCATATGTTAGACCAATATTTGACGAGGATGGCAATTATGTATGTAGTGCCTGCGTAGATTTCTCCATGGCAGAGGTACATGAAAAAGACCTTGAATTTCTTTTTAAGATGATGAGTGTTTTAGGACTCCTTATGTTCATCATCTTGATTTTAAACATAAAAGCCATCAGCAAAAAAGTCACCTCACCACTAAACAAAATAAGTGGTTGCATCGACAGTTTCGTCTATGACACCGAAGCCGACAGATTCGAAAATGTACAACGTCTCGAATCCTTAAACATCACTCAAAATGATGAGATAGGTGTGCTCTTTACAAATTTTGTAAGCAATATGCAGGAGAGCCTGTATTATATGTCAAACTACAACAAAGCCAAGGGTGAGATAGAATACAAGGACAAAGAGATAGAAAAAATAAGTGAGATGACCTTCACTGACAGCATGACACACGCTCACAACAAGACTTCTTATGAGAATGACAGCGCGTCACTCGATGAGAAAATAAGAACCGGTCTGTCGGACATCAGTGCAGTCATGGTTGATATAAACAACTTAAAATACATAAATGACACCTTCGGTCATGAAATCGGCGACAGCTACATCATCGGCTGTTTTAACATCGTGCGCGATATTTACGCCAACTCGACAATATATCGTATCGGTGGCGACGAGTTTGTAATTCTTTTGACCGGTGACGATTATTTTAACCGCCACTCGCTCTACTATTCCGCAATAAAAGCATTTGAAAAGAGTTTTGAGTCAAATGAAAGCGATCCGGCAAAAAAATACTCAGCATCGATAGGTATGTCCGACTACGAAGCCGGCGATACGGTTCATACTCTTGTAAAGAAAGCTGACAAAGCCATGTATGAAAACAAAGTGGCTTTCAAGAAAAAACAC
>JAILHT010000033.1 GCA_024695665.1 Lachnospiraceae bacterium | reverse complement strand
GAACTCCCCATACTTTTAATATGGGGAGATGATTCAAATCGATTACGAACTGAGAAAGAAAAACTGGATAAGACATACAAATGCGTCTGTGCAATAGGAGAGAGTAACAAAGATAAGTATCTCTCAAAACACGAGGTGCACTTTGTGATGCATGTTGATTAAAAACTAAAGTTTCTTGCTCAGTATCTCGTAAGCTGTGAGAACTTCATTTTCTGCAGTTGCATCTGCGAGAGTGGAGTAGATATCTTCTGCAAGTGTATTCAATTCATTGTATGTAACGCCGGTGTCTTTATATGTTGAGACTGCGTTGTAGAACGTGTCCGGGATGGTCACACCGCCGTTCATATATGAGGTTATATTTGCGACGTATTCCTGCGTCTCTGCGTAAGGTGGAATTCCCCCGTATTGATCCACCTTGTTGCTCCCCGCATTGTAGGCGGCGAGAGCAAGAGAGGTATTGCCGTTGTATTTCTTAAGAAGTGAGCTTATATATTTTGCTCCTCCCATAATATTCTGATAAGGATCGTAGGAGTTTGTAACGCCTAGCTCCGCTGCGGTCTGAGGCATTAACTGCATTATACCTACAGCACCGGAACGGCTAACTGCTTCAGCATTGAAATTTGACTCCTGCTTTGCCATGCATACCAAAAGATTCTTTGGAACATTATACGTTTGAGCCGCCTCGGTAAAAATATCGTCCAGAGATTTGTCAACTTTCAGATAAGACGAGAAATCCGCAGTGGATTCATTCGTCTTCTTGACGGCTTTGTCGAAAGCGTCATCTATTGCTTTAAGCTTTTCGGCTGTAACTTCATTTGAAGCCATCTTTAACTGTATCATGGACATTGCACCTGACATATTGCTCCCCCTCAAGTGTATAACACCAATTATTCATTGAAATCGTGGTTAAAATGAATTATAACATAAAAGTGTATATTTATAAAGAGACTAACTGAGGAGAAAGACAAATGAAAAAACCTTTTGTGACCGAAGAAAAATTGAATGAAATTGTAAATGTGTTCAACACTCCTTTTCATCTTTATGACGAGAAGGGAATCCGGGAAAACGCAAAGGCTGTAAAGGAAGCATTTTCATGGAATAGGGGATTCCGTGAATACTTCGCAGTGAAGGCTACACCGAATCCATTTCTTATCAATATATTGAAAGAGTATGGATGCGGAACTGATTGTTCTTCCATGACGGAGCTTATGCTTTCGGATGCGCTCGGCTTCAAGGGCGAAGAGATAATGTTCTCGTCAAACGATACGCCGGCAGAGGAGTTTGTTTACGCAGCAAAAATTGGGGCTACGATAAATCTTGATGATTTTACGCATATACAGTTTTTGGAGGATACCATAGGATATATTCCTGAGACAATAAGCTGTAGACTCAATCCGGGTGGAGTGTTTAAGATCAGCAACAGCATCATGGACAATCCGGGAGATGCAAAATACGGATTTACAACAGAGCAGATAATCGAAGGATATAAGATACTCAAGGAAAAAGGAGCAAAACGTTTCGGAATACATGCATTCCTTGCAAGTAATACCGTCACAAATGATTATTATCCGACACTGGCAAAAACTTTGTTTGAGACTGTTGTTGAGATCAAAGAGAAGGCAGGTGTGGAAATCAGCTTTATAAATCTTTCCGGTGGAGTAGGAATACCTTATTCACCTGATCAGCTTCCTAATGATATTCGTGCCATAGGTGAGGGCGTTAAAAAAGTATATGATGAAGTGCTCGGTGCTGCAGGAATGAATGATGTTGCAATCTATACAGAGATGGGAAGATTTATGATGGGCCCTTACGGATGCCTTGTTACAAAAGCTATCCATGAAAAACATACTCATAAGGAGTACATCGGAGTTGACGCATGTGCGGTAAATCTTATGAGACCGGCAATGTATGGCGCATATCATCATATAACCGTTATGGGAAAAGACAATCATGTATGTGATCATACATATGATGTGGTTGGATCACTCTGTGAAAACAACGACAAATTTGCAATCGACAGAAAACTGCCTAAAATAGATATGGGTGATCTTCTTGTTATCCATGATACAGGAGCGCATGGATTCTCAATGGGATACAATTATAACGGAAAACTTAAATCGGCAGAAATCTTATTAAAAGAGGATGGAAGCTTTGAACTTATCAGAAGAGCGGAGACACCTAAGGATTATTTTGCAACATTCGATTGTTTTGATGTTTTTGACAACATGAGATCCCTGGAGGACCTCGACTAGGAGGAAATATGTTTAGAATTAACAAAGATACGAAAATCGGAGAGATACTTGATATTGCACCTGATATGGCGCAGGTATTTACGGATATGGGATTGCATTGTGTAGGCTGCCCATCATCGAGAGGAGAGACTCTTGAGCAGGCATGTGAAGTGCACGACCTTGATGTTGA
>JAILHT010000003.1 GCA_024695665.1 Lachnospiraceae bacterium | reverse complement strand
CGCCGCAGAGGATGACACGAATGCTTATAACGGAATGCAGGAAGTTATGGCTATGTTTGATGAGGATGGTGTAAGTTACAGCTATTCTCAGTGGGATGGTACATGGTCGTCGGATGAACTTTCGACTGCAACGGAAGAGTTATTTACAGGTGAGTCCAATGCATATTTCATATCATGGGCAACAGGGACGATTGAGGCTGATACGGAATCATCTGCAGGAAACTTTGGAGGAAGCGCCCCAAGTGACAACAGCGTGGAACTGACAGAAAATGATTCTATGTCAACAGAGGACAAACCACAGATGGAAGCTCTTGAAGGATCTGAAATGCCGGAAAACTTCGGAGGGCCGTCAGATAGTGAAAGCGAGATGTCAGAGGGGGAAATGTCAACTTCAATGAACAGTTCCGCATATCATATGGCATCATTCGATTATGCATACAGTTGTATAGCCGTCATGGAATGGCTTTTTGAACAGACAAAATAAATATATGCAACATAGGTTTTATTGAAATCGTCTTTGCGGTGTGAGATAATACTGTAGTTAGGGGTGGTTTGCTCCATAAACCACAATATAACAGGAAGACAGAGGATTATAATAATGGCGGTTTCAGTAAAAGAAAGAGTTTCGCAGTTGCGGGACGAAATGAAGAAAAGAAAAATAGATGTGTATATTATACCTACTTCGGATTTCCATAATTCGGAGTATGTAGGAGAATATTTTAAGGCCAGAAAGTTCATGACCGGTTTCACAGGCTCAGCAGGAACAGCTGTTGTAACAATGGAGGAAGCCGGTCTTTGGACTGACGGCAGATACTTCACACAGGCAGAAAAACAACTCGAAGGCAGTACGGTAAAGCTTTTTAAGATGGGAGTTGAGGGAGTCCCTACACTAAGCGAATATGTGAGAAAGGCTATCCCTGAAGGCGGTACCGTAGGTTTTGACGGAAGAGTTATCTGCGCAAAAGACGCAAAAGAATTCGAAAAGTTTGCAAACCTCAAGCATGGCAAGGTTCATGCGACAGAGGATCTTGTGGACATCATATGGGAGGACAGACCCGCACTTTCTGAGGAAAAACCTTATGTTCTCGATATCAAATATGCCGGAAAACCGATGGATGAAAAGATTTCCGACATAAGAAAAGAGATGGAAAACAAGGGTGCTGACCTTCACATTCTGACATCACTTTACGACATAGCATGGGTGCTAAACATAAGAGGAAATGATATAGCGAACGTTCCTGTTGTGCTTTCATACCTTGTTATCGGAAAAAATGAAGTTATCTGGTTTTTACAGACAAAAACGCTTGACGATGAGATGAGAAAGTACCTTTCCGCAAACAAAGTAACCGTGAAAGAGTACGGTGAGATTTTTGATTATGCATCATCGCTCAAGAACAGAAACATTCTTCTCGACGAAAATGAGGCAAACTTCAGACTCGTAAAGGAACTGGACAAAAATCTTATAATAGACGGCGCAAATCCTTCGACACTCATGAAGGCAATAAAGAATGATACGGAGCTTAAGAATACGATCAATGCTCATATCAAGGACGGAGTTGCTGTCACAAAATTCATATATTGGTTGAAGAAAAATATCGGAAAAATCGAGATTACGGAGATCTCGGCTTCCGATTATATTGAGGATAGAAGAAGAGAACAGGAAGGTCTTGTGGATTTGAGTTTTACCACGATAAGTGCTTACGGAGAGAATGCGGCAATGATGCATTACTCTGCGACAGAAGAATCGAATGCGACCTTAAAACCCGAGGGATTTTTGCTTGTGGATTCAGGCGGACATTATCTCGAAGGAACCACTGATATCACAAGAACCATTGCACTGGGCGAACTGACGGACAAAATGAAAGAGTATTACACGAGGGTTGTCCGCTCAAACATGACGCTGTCACATGCAAAATTTTTGTACGGATGCAGTGGGTTGAATCTTGATATTTTGGCCAGAGGACCGCTCTGGGATGTTGGAATGGACTACAGATGCGGAACCGGACACGGAGTCGGTTATCTTTTGAATGTCCATGAGGGACCGAACGGTTTCAGATGGAGAGTGTTAAAGGATAGAAATGACAGCGGAAGACTCGAAGAGGGAATGATCACGACGGACGAGCCGGGAGTATATATCGAGGGTGAATTCGGAATAAGAATAGAAAATGAGTTAATTTGCAGAAAAGCCGAGAAAAATGAGTATGGTCAGTTCATGTGCTTTGAGGATATAACTTATGCTCCGATAGATTTGGATGCCATCATACCGGAGATGCTTTCGGAGAAAGAGCGCGGCTGGCTCAACGATTACCACGCAAATGTTTACAAAGTCATAGCACCTTTCCTCGATGAGGACGAGAGAGCATGGCTTAAAGAGAACACCAGAGCTATTTAGGACGGAGAGAATATATGAGCGAAAAGCTTGTTTTGATAGATGGACACAGTATACTTCACAGAGCATATTTCGGAATACCGGATCTGACAAATGCGTCAGGGTTGCACACGAATGCGATATATGGTTTTTTGAATATCCTTTTCAAACTTTTGGAGGAGGAAAAACCGCAGTATCTCGTGGTCACTTTTGATAGGCATGCGCCTACTTTCAGACACAAGATGTACGAGGCGTACAAGGGAACCAGAAAGCCTATGGAAGACGAACTGAGACAGCAGATCCCGGTTATGAAGGAATTGCTTAGGGCTATGAATATCACTATTGCAGAGATGGACGGATATGAGGCGGACGATCTCATGGGAACTCTCGCAAAGAGAGCGGAAGCCGAGGGAATAGAGGTATCACTGGTTTCCGGCGATAGAGATCTTTTGCAGATTGCGACGGATCACATAAGGATACGTATTCCAAAGACCAAGAGAAACGGAACCGAGATAGAGGATTATTATGCAAAGGATGTCCTTGAAAAAATGGAAGTGACACCGGAGGAGTTTATCGATCTTAAAGCCTTGATGGGTGATACGGCCGACAACATTCCGGGAGTTCCGGGAATAGGAGTCAAGACAGGCACCAACATAATCAAGGCTTATCACAATATAGAAAATGCATATGAGCATGTAGAGGAGATAAAGCCGAACAAGGCCAGGGAAAACCTTAAGGAATTTTATGACCAGGCGGTTTTGAGCAAAAAACTCGCAACGATAGATATAGATGCTCCGGTGGAGATAGATCTTAAAAAAGATGCATTATTTTCAAATCCTTACACGGGTGAAGCATACAAGATGTGCAGAGAGCTTGAACTTAAGACATTTCTTAAGCGTTTTGAATCCGCTGACGGTGCGGGGGAAGAGACGGTTGAATTTATAGTTGTGACAGATCTGTCGGAGGCAGAAAGATTTTTCGCGGGAGCAGAAGAGAAGGAGGCATTCGGAGTATCGATAGTACCTTGCGAGGAAGGTATACTTGCTTGCGCATTCTCAGACGCAAAAGGGGTTGTAATCATAGAGAGCGAAGGTTTTGTGACTTCGGAATATCTTAAAGACAAGCTCGTTCAACTTGCAAAGAAGGTTGAAATTTATGCTCTTGATTTGAAATCCATTGTAAACGCTCTTGGTATTGGCAGAGATAATAAAAGATTCGACTGCTCCATAGCGGCATATCTTTTAAATCCGCTGGCAAACTCATACACTTATGACGATCTGGCAAAAACTTATCTTGACAAAATGTTTTTGTCCGAGAGCGAGATCATAAAGAAGGCAACAAGGGAAAAAGCGTTTGAGGATGACAGGGAGAATCTCGAGAAGCTTATTGCAAATGAGGCATATGTTGTTTATTCATCAAAGAGTGTTTTGGCTGATAAACTAGAAGAACTCGACATGATGGATCTGTACAATGAGGTGGAACTTCCGCTTGTATTTTGTCTTTCTGACATGGAAAAAGAGGGGATATTTGCTGATAAGGAGGCTTTAAAAGAGTACGGAGACAGCCTTACAGGAAGGATAGATGAACTTGAAAAAGACATCTATTCCGCTGCAGGGGAGGAATTCAACATAAACTCCCCGAAACAGCTCGGTGTTATCCTGTTTGAAAAACTGGAACTTCCTGGAGCAAAGAAGACGAAGACCGGTTATTCCACATCTGCCGAGGTGCTTGACAAACTTGCCGCTGATTACAAGATTGTCAGCGATATTTTGGAATACAGACAGCTCACAAAATTGAAGTCAACCTATGCTGACGGACTTTTTGCCGTTATAGGTGAGGATGGAAGAATAAGAAGTACATTCAACCAGACTATCACAGCAACGGGAAGAATAAGCAGTACAGAACCAAATCTTCAGAACATACCTATTCGTATGGAACTTGGAAGACAGATAAGAAAAGTCTTTAAGCCGAGGGATGGATATGTATTTGTTGATGCGGATTACTCGCAGATAGAACTTCGAGTGCTTGCGCATATGTCAGATGACAAGAATCTCATAGAGGCGTACCGCTCAGCAAAGGATATACACGCAATCACGGCGTCACAGGTTTTCCATGTGCCGTTTGATGAGGTCACGCCGCTTCAGAGAAGAAATGCAAAGGCAGTAAATTTCGGTATTGTTTATGGAATAAGCTCGTTCGGACTTGGACAGGATCTGGGAATTTCAAGGAAAGAGGCCCAGGAGTATATAGACAAATATTTTGAGACATATCCGGGTATAAAAGGATATCTGGATAAGGCTGTGGAAGATGCGAAGGAGTATGGTTACTCGACTACTATGTTTAAGCGAAGAAGACCTATTCCGGAACTTAAATCCGGCAATTTTATGCAGCGTTCCTTCGGCGAGAGAGTCGCAATGAACGCACCTATCCAGGGAACAGCCGCTGATATTATAAAGATAGCAATGATAAGGGTTCATGACAGACTCGAGAGGGAGAATCTCAAATCAAAACTTATCCTACAGGTTCATGACGAACTCCTTATTGAGGCTGAGGAGTCTGAACTTGAGAAGGTTCAAAAGATTCTTGATGAGGAGATGCACGGCGCTGCCGACCTCAAGGTTTCGCTTGAAATTGATATGCACAACGGAAAAACGTGGTATGACGCAAAGTGATAAAAAGAGATTGAGACTATGAAATTTATTGGAATTACCGGCGGAGTCGGTGCGGGAAAATCATTTATTTTAAATTATCTTGAAGAAAAATACGGCGCAAGGGTTCTTTTGACTGATGAGATAGCGCATGCTCTCATGGAGCCGGGGACTGAGTGCTACGAAAAACTGCTCGACATTTTTATTGAGGATGATGTCTTTTTGGATGATGATTCTTTTGACAAGAAGGCACTTGCAAAAGTGATCTTTGAGGATGAAGAAAAGAGGGAGGCCTTGAATTCCATAGTTCATCCGGCCGTGAAAGAAGAAGTAAAAAGAATCTACGAAGAGGAAAAAGAAAAAAACGATGTAGAGGTACTCATCGTGGAGGCGGCGCTTCTCATAGAAGAGCATTACGATGAAATCTGTGATGAACTTTGGTATGTATATACAAATGAGGAGAAGAGGAGAAAGAGACTTTCCGAGACAAGAGGTTATTCCGATGAGAAGATAGATGATATCATGGCAAGCCAGCTTTCCGAGGATGAATTCAGAGCAAATTGCAAGAGAGAGATAGACAACAATGCCGATAAGGAAAGCGTCATGAGAGAGGTAGATGAACTAATGGAGACAATAGGCCTCGGCTTGGATGATTTCGAATATGACAGTGATGAAGATGGTGAACCTGATGTAAATAACACGCAAGAGGAAAGCGCCTTAAAAGATAGTGCAGAGAGTTACAGTACAGAAAATGACAGTACAGGGGATAGGAAAATGGATGGTTTATTAAAAGAAGGGGAATATGTTTTCGGACTTGACATAGGAACCAGAAACGTGGTCGGAACGGTCGGCTTTATGGAAGATGAGCAGTTCAGGGTGATTGCACAGTATTCCACAGAACATACGACGAGATCTATGATCGACGGACAGATTCATGACATAGGAAAGGTTGCAAAGACTATAAGACTTGTCAAGGACAAGCTAGAGGAGCAGCTTGGACAGCCTTTAAACAATGTCTGTATCGCAGCTGCAGGACGTGTGCTTGAGACAGTTACGACAAAGATCGAGTATACCTTCGAGGAAGAGACTATAGTTACCGATGAAGATATTCACACACTGGATCTGCTGGGTATAGATAAAGCACAGGAACTTTTAAGGGAACAGAATGATACCAAGTACAAGTTTTACTGCGTTGGATACTCTGTAGTCAGATACTATTTGAATGACGAGATATTCGGAAATCTCGAGGGACATAAGGCAGAGACGATAAGTGAGGATATCATAGTTACCTTTCTTCCGGAGGATGTGGTTGACGGACTCTATTCCGCATGTAACCAGGCGGGACTCAGTGTTGCAAATATGACATTGGAGCCTATTGCGGCAATCGATGTCGCAATACCGGAAAACTACAGAATGCTCAATATCGCTCTTGTCGATGTAGGTGCGGGAACATCCGATATTTCCGTAACCAGAGACGGAAGTATAATCGCATATGGTATGATACCGCTCGCAGGAGATGAGATAACAGAAGTCATAGTTCAGCAATATCTTGTGGATTTCAATACGGCCGAGAGAATAAAACTCGCCTCAACCACACAGGATACTGTCGAATATGAAGATATAATGGGAATAAAACATGAGATTCCTTCCCAGGAGATATATGATCTCACAGCGCCTTTGGTTGACAAGATTACAGGGCTTGTTGCCGAAAAGATAAAAGAATTGAACGGTGACAATACCGTAAGTGCAACCTTTGTTGTCGGAGGTGGCGGAAAGATTCACGGATTTACGGAAACTCTTGCAAAGAAACTCGATATACCTGATATGAGAGTTGCCTTAAGAGGTGAGGAAGTCCTTAAGGATATCAAATTTGACGATCCTACAATACAGGGCGATCCGCTCCTTGTCACTCCTATCGGTATATGTCTCAACTATTTTGAGCAAAAGAACAGCTTCATAATGGTTCGTTTCAATGATGAAAAGATAAAGCTTTATGATAACGGAAGACTCACCATAGTCGATGCGGCTATGGCGGCTGGTTTCCCGAATGACAGACTTTTCCCTAGAAGAGGAAAGGAGATTCATTTTACGGTTAACGGAAGTCCTAGAATCGCAAGAGGCGAGGCTGGAGAGTCAGCTGTTGTCATGATGAACGATCAGGTTGTAAATATCAACACTCCGCTCATCCCAAACAGTGTTATCACAATAGAAGGATCGACTGAAGGTGATGCGGCAAGATGTACAATCGACGATCTTTCCGAATATACAAAACAGACAGTGAATTTTATAGTAAACGGAAAGACAATAATATGTCCGAAGTTCGTTGAGGTAAACGGAAGCCTTGAGATGCCTGGATATGAAGTCAAGGAAGGCGATGTGATCGAGACGAGATCGTTCTACACTGTTCAGCAGATAGCTGAATTTATGGATGTAGAGATAAATCTTGATTATTCTATCCTTGTAAACAACAGACCGGCAAATGAGAACTCCCTTGTGTATGAAAACTTCAGCGTGGACTTCAATGCAGATGTAATGTTGCACGAGGATGAGATAGCGGAAGAGAATCTTAAGGATACAGTTTCGGAAGAGACACCGGAAGAAATCTCAGAAGAAGCCTCAGGAGGAAATTCAAAAGAGACAGCAGAAAATACAGTTTCCAAAGATGCGGAAGGTGATGCAGAAAAATCTTCAGAGGAGGCAGATGAAAGCGGAAACCCGGAGGAAGTTGCAAAGGAACATAAAAAACCTGTAATCGAAGAGCCGGAAGGACTTATGAGAATTCTTGTAAATCATGAACCGGTATTTTTGACAGGAAAAGATGAATATGTTTTTGTTGACATATTTGAAGTGGTTGATTTTGACTTAAGTGCGTCCAGGGGAAGGGCGCTCGTCACAAATATCAACGGTGAAAAGGCACAGTATACACAGGTGCTCAAGGAGAATGACGAGATTGATCTTTATTGGGAAGAGAGACAGTAATGGAATTTTGCAGTATAGCAAGTGGTAGTAGCGGCAATTGTATAATGGTAGGAACCGACAGACATCATGTTTTGGTGGATGTCGGAATAAGCGGAAAGAAAGTGGAGAACGGGCTCAACGAACTTGGGCTTAAAACCTCGGAGATGGACGGTATACTTGTGACACATGAACATATCGATCACATCGCCGGGCTCGGTGTTCTCGCAAGAAGATATTCGCTTCCGATATATGCCACAAAGGGGACGAAAGATGCCATCTTAAAGACTTCATCGGTCGGAAAGATAGATGCCGATCTCATACACGAGATCAAGGCGGACGAAGAGTTCACAATCGGTGATCTTAAAATTGATCCGATGCATGTTTCACATGATGCCGCAGATCCGGTTGCATATATTTTAAAAAGTGGGGACAAGGGAATTGGAATAGTTACAGACCTTGGTGTATATACGGATTATACCGTCGACAAAATAAAAGGACTTGATGCGCTTCTTCTTGAGGCAAATCATGATATAAGAATGCTTGAGGTAGGAGTTTATCCGTACCATTTGAAACAGAGAATTCTCTCCGACAGGGGACATCTCTCAAATGAGTCTTCCGGAAAACTTCTCACAAAGATTTTGCATGACAATTTTAAAACTGTCGTTTTGGGACATTTGAGCAAGGAAAACAATATGCCGGAGCTTGCTTACGAGACAGTGAGACTTGAAGTGACGGCAGATAGAGATTGCCCGTACAAGGGTGATGATTTTCCGATACGTGTGGCAAATAGGGATGGTGTGTCAGAAAAAATAGTTGTTTGACATATACGTTTGGAATTGATAACATCTTTTCTTGATTGGTAAAGTAATAACAGGCTTTTGGTTAGGAGTAACAAATTATGGAAAAAGCAGCAGAAAAATCCATTATCACGGTAGTTGGTAAGGATACGGTAGGAATCATTGCTAAGGTTTGCACATATTTGTCAGAGCATGAGATAAATGTGCTAGACATAAGTCAGACCATAGTGCAGGACTATTTCAATATGATGATGATTGTTGATATGAGAAACAGCAATCAGTCTTTCTTTGACACATCAAAAGGCCTTGAGGAACTTGGGGAAAAAATTGGGGTCAGCATAAAGTGCCAAAAAGAAGAAATCTTTGAAAACATGCATAGAATATAAGACAACGAGGATATTAGAATGATCAATGTAGGTGAAGTAACCGAAACCAATAAGATGATCGAGAAAGAGAACCTCGATGTACGTACCATCACGTTGGGTATCAGTCTTTTGGACTGTATCGATTCGGATATAAATAAAGTAAACGAGAATATTTACAATAAGATAACAACACTCGCAAAAGACCTTGTCAAAACAGGCGAGGATATCGAGAAAGAGTATGGAATTCCTGTTGTAAATAAAAGAATATCTGTGACACCGATAGCTCTTGTCGGAGGGGCCGCATGTAAGAGCAGTGCTGATTTCGTAAGCATAGCAAAGACCTTAGACAAAGCGGCAAAGACAGTTGGCGTCAATTTCCTGGGCGGATATTCCGCACTTGTTTCTAAGGGAATGACAAAGGCGGATGAACTTTTGATAAGATCCATACCGGAAGCATTAAGCTGTACCGATATTGTATGTTCTTCAATCAATGTGGGATCTACAAAGACCGGTATAAACATGGATGCTGTCAGACTGCTTGGAGATGTTATAAAGGATACTGCTACACTCACAAAAGAGCAGGATTCTCTGGGGTGTGCAAAGCTTGTAGTTTTCTGCAATGCACCGGATGACAACCCGTTTATGGCAGGTGCCTTCCATGGGGTGACGGAAGCTGATGCGATAATAAATGTCGGAGTCAGCGGACCGGGAGTTGTAAAGACCGCTCTCGAATCTGTTCGCGGAGAGTCCTTTGAGGTACTCTGTGAAACTATAAAGAAGACTGCATTTAAGGTGACAAGAGTCGGACAGCTTGTTGCTAAAGAGGCCTCAAACAGACTTGATGTTCCTTTTGGAATAATAGATCTTTCACTTGCGCCTACACCGGCGATAGGAGATTCCGTAGCAGATATTCTCCATGAGATCGGTGTTGAATATGCGGGAGCACCGGGAACAACGGCTGCGCTTGCACTTTTGAATGACCAGGTGAAGAAGGGCGGCATAATGGCATCTTCCTACGTCGGCGGACTCAGCGGTGCATTTATACCGGTGAGTGAAGATCAGGGAATGATAGATGCTGTTGAGGCAGGCGCCCTCACTTTGGAAAAACTTGAAGCAATGACTTGTGTATGCTCGGTCGGACTTGATATGATTGCGATACCGGGAGACACTAAGAACACTACCATTTCAGGAATAATAGCCGATGAGATGGCTATAGGGATGATAAATCAGAAGACTACTGCTGTAAGAATCATTCCTGTTATAGGAAAAAAGGTAGGAGATACAGTGGAGTTTGGCGGACTATTAGGATATGCTCCGGTCATGCCTGTTAATGGCTTTGACTGTAGTGCATTTGTGAATCGAGGAGGAAGAATACCTGCCCCGGTGCATTCTTTTAAGAATTAATTGTCGTTATCTGCGACATTTTATTGGGGGAAAATATACAAAAAATGAAGTTTCTTGAAAATGATGCAGAGCACCCCATGTTTGATGCGGGTGCTCTTAAACAACTCATATTACCGCTCCTTTTAGAGCAGATTCTGGTAATGCTGGTCGGTCTGGTTGATACGGTTATGGTATCAAAGGTAGGAGAGTCCGCCGTTTCAGGCGTCTCTTTGGTTGACATGATAAACCAGCTCATATTTACAATTCTTGCGGCACTCGCCACCGGAGGTGCAGTTGTAACTTCACAGTACATAGGAAAAAAGGAAAAAGAAAAAGCGTGCAGTACTGCAAACCAGCTTTTGTATGTGCTACTATTTGCAGCTCTTGTTGTCCTTGTGGTAAGCCTTTTATTTGCGAGACCGATACTCTCGGTCCTTTTCGGAGCTATAGAGGATGATGTTATGTCAGCGGCGATGGCTTATTTTATCATATCCGCTTTGTCATATCCGTTTTTGGCGGCATACAATGCCGGAGCAGCACTATTTAGATCGATGAGCAATTCAAAAGTGACACTCAAAATGTCTATTTTGATGAATGTCTTGAATGTTATCGGAAATACTATATTTATATTTGGACTTAATATGGGAGTTGCCGGAGCAGCTTTAGGTTCGCTTCTTGGAAGAGCAAGCGCCGCGGTAGCTATAAATATTCTTTTGGCGGATAAAAAGAATATAATTCATTACAGCAAACCGCAAAAACCGTATGTTGACTGGGATGACATAAAGAGAATTCTTTATATAGGAATACCTAACGGCCTTGAGAACGGTATTTTTCAGATGGGTAGAATAATAGTGGTTTCCATAATCGCTCTTTTCGGAACAACTCAGATAGCGGCAAATGCCGTTGCAAACAATTTTGACGGCATAGGTATCATACCCGGAAATGCAATGATGCTTGCGATGATAACTGTTGTCGGACAGTGCGTAGGTGCCGGAGAATACAAACAGGCAGCATATTACACAAAGCTTATGACAGCTGTGACATATATAACTTTTGTATTTTGGGATGGCTTTTTGATAGCAACGCTCCCGTGGACGATACAGGTTTACAATCTGTCGGAGGAGACTCTGGAACTTGCGAAACTACTTATCACAATACATTGCGGAATGGCGGTTGTTTTGTGGCCGATGTCATTTGTCGTTCCGAATGCACTGAGGGCTGCAAGTGATGTCAGATTTACGATGATTGTGTCAATAACTTCAATGATTGTATTTAGGGTGCTTTTCTCGGTGATACTCGGTATACATTTTGGAATGGGTGCAATCGGAGTGTGGATAGCAATGATTATAGATTGGGTGTGCAGATCCGTATTTTTTGTCGGAAGATTTAAAAGCGGAAAATGGAAACTCAAAAAGCTGGTTTAGTCCTTGACACTCCATATCTTAAATGTTTAAATATTTATGTCATATGACTGACGGAAGTGGAATTGACCACAGGGAGTATGATATTTGAATGTAGCCGACCGTCTGGGCAATTGAGCTCGGACAGTCGGTTTTTTTGTATTTAAAAACAAGAAAAATTTTTGTAAAATAAAAATGTTCCGAGTAGATATAATAACGATAGTTTTTTATAAGGTGAAAGGAAGGTAAAAATATGAAAATGCAATCGTTGGCAAAAGAATTGTCACAAAACACTTATCCGGGAAGAGGAATCGTAATAGGAAAAACTCCTGACGGAAAGAAAGCGGTGACTGCTTATTTCATTATGGGCAGAAGTTCAAACAGCCGAAACCGTGTGTTTGTCACAGAGGGAGAGGGAATCCGCACAGAGGCATTCGATCCTTCCAAACTTGAGGATCCAAGCCTTATAATCTATGCACCTGTCAGAGTTCTCGGAAACAAGACTATAGTTACAAACGGAGATCAGACAGATACAATCTACGAGGGAATGGACAAACAGATGACTTTTGAGCAGTCTTTAAGATGCAGAGAGTTTGAGCCTGATGCGCCGAATTACACACCTCGTATCTCAGGAATCATGCATATTGAAAACGGAACATACAACTATGCGATGTCTATACTTAAGAGCAACAACGGAAATCCGGATGCCTGCAACAGATACACATTTGCATATTCAAATCCTGTAGCAGGAGAGGGACATTTTATTCATACATACATGGGAGACGGCAATCCACTTCCTAGTTTTGAAGGCGAGCCTACACTTGTCGATGTCGGAAATGACATTGATGAGTTTACCAAGCTTGTATGGGACAACTTAAATGAGGACAACAAGGTTTCTCTTTTCGTCAGATTTATAAATATCGCTGACGGAACATATGAGACAAGAATCGTGAATAAAAACAAATAGTTAAATTTGAGAGGAAGAAAAAATGAAAGAACTTGAACTTAAATATGGATGCAACCCAAACCAGAAGCCGTCAAAGATATATATGGAGTCGGGAGAGCTTCCAATAAAGGTTTTGAACGGAAAACCGGGATATATCAATTTTCTCGATGCATTCAACGGATGGCAACTTGTAAAAGAGCTTAAGAAAGCCACAGGACTTCCGGCGGCAACTTCATTTAAGCATGTGTCACCTGCAGGTGCAGCAGTGGGGCTTCCACTTTCAGATGTTGAGAGGAAGATATACTGGGTTGACGATATGGATATGGAGTTTACACCGCTCGCAAACGCATATGCAAGAGCAAGAGGCGCGGACAGAATGTCATCTTTCGGAGATTTCATTTCTCTTTCAGATGTCTGTGATGTGCCTACTGCAAAGATAATCGCAAGAGAGGTTTCGGACGGAGTTATCGCACCGGGATATGAGCCGGAGGCACTTGAAATCTTAAAAGGAAAGAAAAAGGGCGGATACAACGTTATCGAGATAGATGAGAACTATGTTCCGGATCCTATTGAGAAAAAGCAGGTATTCGGTATCACTTTTGAGCAGGGAAGAAACGAACTCAATATCGATGAGGATTTCTTCTCAAATATAGTAACAGAGAATAAGGAACTCACCGAGCAGGCAAAGATTGATCTTGCTATCGCTATGATTACTCTCAAGTACACTCAGTCAAACAGTGTATGTTATGTAAAAGACGGCCAGGCTATCGGTATCGGAGCCGGACAGCAGAGCAGAATCCACTGCACAAGACTTGCAGGAAGCAAGGCGGACAACTGGTGGTTAAGACAGTCTCCACAGGTTATGGGACTTCAGTTTGTCGACAATATAAAGAGAGCGGACAGAGACAATGCCATCGACGTATATATGGGCGAGGAATATATGGATGTTCTCGCTGAAGGCGCATGGCAGAAGATTTTCAAAGTAAAACCTGAAGTTTTTACTGCGGAAGCAAAAAGAAACTGGCTTGATAAGATGGAAAATGTTACACTTGGTTCGGATGCTTTCTTCCCGTTCGGAGATAACATTGAGAGAGCTCACAAGAGCGGTGTAAAATACGTCGCTGAGCCGGGCGGATCAATCAGAGACGACAATGTCATCGAGACATGCAACAAGTACGGCATGGTTATGAGCTTCACGGGAATCAGGCTTTTCCATCACTAATTAAAGAAAGAGGGAATATTATGTCTGGATTTGATTTTGATGCATTTTTAAAAAGCGCCGTAAGAACCGGAGACCAAATCACCAAAGCGGCAATCGAGGAAGGCAAGAGAGCAAAAGAGCGCTTGAGCTTAAAACGAGCTGTCGATAAGGAACTTAAAAAAGTCAATGAGATGTATCGAAAAATCGGTAAAAGCTACTATGAAAAATACAAAAGCGATACCATGGACGAATATGCGGATACAATGGAAGCAATAACGGATTCACTCGGTGTAGTCGATGATTATATGAAGAAAATTCGCGAATTGTCGGAGTGAGATAAACGCTCCAAACGAAGTCTTTTGGGACTGGAATTGAATTAAAAGATGATAAGGACCGTCATCCACAGCACATACTGTGATGACGGTCTTTTTATGGTTAAAAAATATTATTAAAACCACGTTGAACAATTGCTACGATTATAAAAAAATGATACGATAGTCCTATATATTGGGGGGAAAACGGATGACCTATTCAAGTATCGGATTTTTGGCGTTTTTCATAAATCTAATTATAAATTATGACATTTTGAAGAAATCTCGTGTCGAAAAAATTGAGATACCGGGTAAGAAAAATTATAAAAGATTTCTTTTTGGGGTCAGCCTGTATTACATAACAGATGTATTATGGGGGTTTTTCTATGAGCACGGACTTATTTCCTTAGCTTACATTGACACGTTTTTCTATTTTGTGGCGATGGCTGTATCCGTTTTTTTCTGGGTGCGCTATGTCGCTGATTACATCGGGATTACCGGCAAAAACTACAAATTGTTTATCAGCGTCGGATATCTGTTCTTCTTCCTGGAGTTTTTGATTCTCATAATAAATATATTTAAACCTATAATGTTTTGGTTTGATGAAAATGGTGGTTATCATACAAACGTTTTGAGAACCTGGACGCTTGCGGTACAGGTTGTCATGTTTTTGGCTGTGAGTCTAAATCTTATTTTCAGGAGTGGGAAGATGGAGGGCAAGACCGGCTTCAGATGTCGTGCCATCGCCATATCGGGAGTTGTAATGGCATTGTTTATAGCACTTCAGGCATACGAGCCGCTCCTTCCGTATTATGCGGTCGGATGCATTTTATCCACCTGTATTATTTATACTTTTATAGTTGAGGATGAGAAACAGGATTATATAACTGAACTTGAAGAACTGATAAATCTTCAGAAGATGCATACAAAAGAACTTGGAGAAGCCAAATATAAAGCATACACGGATTCGCTCACTGGTGTGAAGAATCATATGGCTTATATCGAAGCAACCGAAAAACTGGAAGAGGATATTAAAAACGGAGAAATGCCGGAGTTTGGAGTCATAGTTTTTGATTTGAACGGTTTAAAAATAATAAATGACACAAAGGGGCATGAGGCCGGAGATTTGTATATACAATCCGCTGCAGGACTAATATGTCGCAGGTTTAAGAAAAGCCCTGTCTATCGCATAGGTGGGGATGAGTTTGTTGTTATCCTAAAAGGCGAAGATTACAAGGACAGAGAAAAGCTTTTGGATGAGTTCAATTCACAGATAGATATCAATGTCAAAAGAAAAGGCGTGGTTATCGCCAGTGGAATGGAAAGATACAATCCTTTGGTATTTACCGGTTACAAGTCGGTATTTGAAAGCGCCGACAAGAAAATGTATCGCAGGAAAAAGGCGCTTAAAGAGGTTGCGGTATAGTCCGGTGAATTGTTTATAAATAAACGGATAAAACTAGATTTTGATCAGTCTGTATTCATACTCCGATAGATAATCGGAATCAGTTTCCTGTTTTGACAAGTATAAATCGGATGCAAAAATATCATGACAAAATAGCTCCTGTGCTTTGCATGGGAGTTTTTTAATGTCTTTATTTACAACAGAAACAACAGGAATGGTAGAATTTTTATTAAGAAAAGACATGAGCTTAGTCTTTTCTTTTTTTATTCCAAGGACTCTTGCATAGAGCGAATCCATGCGTCGTTCATCTGCTGCGCGATATACGGAGCATTCTTTTAGATCTAAAAGAATGTGCAGAAGAAAACGCGAAATCCTTGATTCCGTGACATTTTTTGATTTTAACAACTCTAAAAAAACATCATATGAATCATATTTTGAAAGAATTGACAATATGCGATTTGACAAATCCTCGTTCCCGTCCAGATAAGCGGCAAAGCCTTTGTTCTTCTCGGATAGCAATTTATAGAGCAGCATATCGGAAAAATCATTGCGGGTGACAAAATTATCCTTTGAGAGCAGTATATTGAATACCTCCTGTGGGAGATTGGCTTTTAGTACATCATTTGATGATACTTTTGATGTGAGTGCTTTTCTTATAGCGGTAGCGGAAGAGTATTGTTCTTCTATATTTTCATTGTTATACGCCTGCCCCATTCTTTTTATAGGGTAGAACTTCATATGGGAATTCAGACGTAGCAGCTCTTTTACATATTCCAAAGCAAGAATGTTGTTGGGTTCACCTAAGAATGCCTCTATATTATCAGGCAAAATACAAACATCTTTCATTTCAGACATGCTTTTAATGCAAGCCTTTGTTCTTGCAGAAGGGAAAGAGAGTCCGTTCTTCAGATAGTTATTCAAATACCCTTTGTACTCGTCACACTCATTTAAGAAAAACTTGGCCAATTCCATCAAAAGCTCATGGTCCGGATTTTCACACCCGAAGCACACTCCATCTACAATACCTGTGGCATCAAGTATGTCTATGGCACAGGAAGCAAAATACTCCGCTGAAGCACAGGCATAAGCGGTCGGAAGCTCAAGCACCATATCGGCTCCGCATGAAAGTGCCATATTTGTGCGCACACGTTTGTCTAAAATGGCAGGTTCTCCCCTCTGAACAAAATTTCCGCTCATAAGGACGATGACATTGTCAGCATTAAGTTCCTTCTTTATATAATCTATCTGATATTTGTGTCCGTTATGCAGAGGATTGTACTCTGCTATGATTGCTATATTTTTCATACTGACCATTATAAATATTAAAGCCTGCACAGGCAAGTTTGTCACTTCTGACTAATTTTTAACGATGGTTGTAATGAATTTTGAAATATCGTATACTTTTTTCGGACGCGTGTTGACAGGCACGTTATATCAAAAACAGTAAAACAAAGGAGAAGTAGAAAAATGAACGTATTGGTTATCAACTGCGGAAGTTCATCACTCAAGTATCAGCTTATCAATTCAGATACAGAGACCGTTCTTGCTAAAGGTCTTTGCGAGAGAATAGGAATCGACGGAAGACTTGTATATCAGAAAGCAGGTCTTGACAAAGAGACAACAGAGGCACCAATGCCTACACATAAAGAAGCTATTCAGCTTGTTCTTGACGCTCTTGTAAACGAGAAGACCGGAGCTATCAAATCTCTTGCAGAGGTTGATGCAGTAGGACATCGTATTGTACACGGCGGAGAGAAATTCGCTTCATCAGCTGTTATAACAGATGATATGCTCAAGGCTGTAGAGGAGTGTAACGATCTTGCACCTCTTCACAATCCTGCAAACATCATCGGTATAAACGCTTGCAAGAGCCTTATGCCAAACGTACCTATGGTAGGTGTATTCGATACTGCTTTCCATCAGACAATGCCTAAGAAAGCATTCCTCTATGGGCTTCCATATGAGTACTATGAGAATTACAAAGTAAGAAGATACGGTTTCCACGGAACAAGCCACAGCTTTGTTTCAAAAAGACTTGCAGAGTTCCTTGGAATGGATATAAACAACTCAAAGATCATAGTTGCACACTTAGGAAACGGTGCATCTATCTCAGCAGTAAAGGACGGAAAGTGCGTTGATACTTCAATGGGTCTTACACCGCTTGAGGGACTTGTAATGGGAACTCGTTCAGGAGATATCGATCCTGCAATCATGGAGTATGTTGCAAAGAAAGAGAACCTTGATATCGCAGGTGTTATGAACGTACTCAACAAGAAGTCAGGCGTTCAGGGACTTTCAGGAAAGTCTTCAGACTTTAGAGATCTTGAGGCAGGAATGAACGAAGGAGACGATCGTTGCGCAGCAGCAATCGAAGTATTCTGCTACAGAGTAGCAAAATATATCGGATCTTATGTAGCAGCACTCAACGGAGTTGATGCAATCGCATTTACAGCAGGTATCGGCGAGAATGCAGGAATCGTTCGTGAGAAGGTTATGGGATATCTTGAGTATCTTGGAATCTCGCTCGACAAGGAAGCAAACAAATCACACGGTGAGGAGATTGTTATTTCAACTCCTGATTCAAAAGTTAAGGTTGCAGTTATTCCTACAAATGAGGAGCTTGCAATCTGCCGTGAAACAGTTGCACTTGTAAAATAAAAAAATGTTGACATACGTCTGTCATGTATGTATAATCAATCAAGTGTGGGTAAGGAGACGACTATGAAGATTGAACTTAGCGAATTCTTTTCCAACGAGGGAAAGCAAGATACCATTTCCGTAGCTACGGATTTGGAAAGGTTTGAATCAAAACTTGGTAGTTTCCTAATCACAGAGAAAGCACCATTCGAGCTGCATCTCGAAAACCGTGAAGGGAAGGAACTTCTCATAAGCGGAGAGACAGATGTGACGGTGAATACAGTGTGTGACAGGTGTTTGACGGATGTGCCTACCAGTATTCATATCAATTTAGATGAGACACTTGATTTGAAAACAATGGGTGTCACAGAGGATGAAGAGGATGGACCGGCGTGGCTGGAAAGTTCGAAACTCGATCTTGATAAGTTGGTATATGATGAAATCCTGGTGAATTGGCCGACAAAGGTTTTGTGTAGGGATGATTGCAAAGGAATTTGCTTTAAATGTGGAAAAAACCTGAACTTAGGAACCTGTTCATGTGACAGATCAGTATCTGATCCGAGAATGGCGGCAATCCGGGATATATTTAATCAATTTAAGGAGGTGTAACCTATGTCAATTTGTCCAAAGAACAAATCTTCTAAGGGAAGAAGAGATAAGAGAAGAGCAAACTGGAAGATGAGCGCTCCTGCTTTAGTAAAATGCAGCAAGTGCGGAGAGCTTATGATGCCACACAGAGTTTGCAAGAACTGTGGGTCGTATAACAAAAAAGAGATCATCGCACAGGACTAATCAGCATATGATTTTTAAGGGCTTTCGATTTTGTCGAAAGCTCTTTTTTTCTTGTTTTAGAAAATATAATATAGTATATTAGAACGCAGTAAGACTAATATGGCTTAAAGGAGAAAAAAATGACAAGAGTTGCGCTTGATGCCATGGGCGGAGACAATGCACCCGGAGAGATTGTAAAGGGAGCAGTCGATGCCGTAAAAGAAAGTTCGGACATAAAAGTTATACTTGTCGGACTGGAAGATAAGATAAACGAGGAACTTTCAAAGTATTCATATAATAAAGAACAGATAGAAGTAGTACATGCCACAGAGCAGATAGAGATGGCAGAACCGCCTGTGATGGCTGTCAGAAGGAAAAAGGATTCATCTATGGTGGTTGCCTTGAGAATGGTAAAAGACGGTGAGGCCGATGCCTTTGTATCTGCAGGAAACTCAGGAGCGGTTCTCGCAGGAGGACAGGGCATAGTCGGAAGAATAAAAGGGATCGAGAGACCTCCTTTGGCTCCACTTATACCTACGGAAAAAGGTGTAGTTCTTTTGGTGGATTGCGGTGCAAATGTGGATGCCAGACCGAGCCATTTGGTGCAGTTTGCAAAAATGGGTTCCATCTATATGGAGAACGTGGTAGGAATAAAGAATCCCCGTGTCGCGATCGTAAATATCGGCGCTGAGGAAGAAAAAGGAAATGCGCTTGTAAAAGAGACATTCCCACTTCTAAAGGAATGTGATGATATCAATTTTATCGGTAGTATAGAAGCCAGAGAGATACCTCACGGATATGCTGATGTCATAGTATGTGACGCTTTTGTCGGAAATGTTATATTAAAGCTGTATGAGGGGTTGAGTTCTACGCTTATCCATGTTATAAAAAAAGGGCTGTTAAGTACATTGACGAGTAAAATTGGCGCGGCACTCGCAAAGCCGGCGCTAAAAAAGACACTCAAAGATTTCGATGCCACCGCATATGGCGGAGCACCACTTTTGGGACTCAAAGGTCTTGTGGTGAAGACGCACGGAAGTGCAAAGGCAATAGAGGTTAAGAATTCCATCCTGCAATGCGTAACGTTTGGAGAGCAGGACATAAACGGCAAAATAAAAGAAAATATTACAAAAAGTAATACGGAGGATTAACAGAAAATGGAATTTGAAAAGATCAAAAAGATTATTGCAGAAGTTCTCAGCGTGAGCGAGGAAGGCATAACTATGGACACCACTTTTGTGGATGATCTGGGGGCTGACTCACTTGATATTTTCCAGATCATAATGGGACTTGAGGAAGAGTTCGATATCGAGATCGAAAGCGACGCTGCAGAGAAAATCAGCACTGTCGGTGATGCTGTTGAAGCAATCAAAAAAGCAGTAAACTAAAAACTGATAAAATGTGAACAATTAGCCTCCGATGCGTCGAATGAAATCGACGTATCCGGAGGCACTATGCGTTTAAAAGGATACAAAATGAGAAGTACAGAAGAATTTCAGGAAAAGATAGGATATAAATTTAAACAGCCGGGGCTTCTGAGACAGGCCTTGACACACAGCTCATATGCAAATGAGAAGAGAATGAAAAAGGGCGCAGACAATGAGAGACTGGAGTTTTTGGGAGATGCCGTTCTTGAGGTAGTATCAAGCGAATATCTTTTCAAAAACTATCCGAGTATGCCGGAGGGCGACATGACAAAACTAAGAGCAAGTTTAGTCTGTGAACCTACACTTGCCGACTGTGCGGTAGAGATTTCCCTTGGGGATTTCCTTTATCTCGGAAAGGGCGAGGACAAAACCGGAGGAAGAGAAAGAAAATCGGTTTTATCTGATGCACTTGAAGCAACTATAGGTGCTATTTTTTTGGATGGTGGTTTTACTAATGCGAAAGAATTCATACTCAAATTTATAATGACCGACATTGAGCACAAAAAGCTCTTTCACGATAGCAAGACTATCCTTCAGGAAGTTGCTCAGGGAGAGTTCGGAGAAAATGTGACTTATGAGCTTGTGGGTGAGAGTGGACCGGATCACAGCAAGACTTACAAGATGAGAGTGCTCTTAAAAGACAGGGCTCTCGCTGAAGGTGAAGGGAAAAACAAAAAGAGTGCGGAGCAGGAGGCTGCCTACAAGGCACTTCTCGTTTTGGACAAAGAACTTGGGATTGAGAGATAGAAAAGGAAATCGAACATGTATTTAAAAAGTATTGAGATTCAGGGCTTTAAATCTTTTGCGACAAAGATACAGCTTGACTTTCACGACGGGATTACGGGAATAGTCGGCCCTAACGGAAGCGGAAAGAGTAATATATCGGATGCGGTAAGATGGGTTTTGGGAGAGCAGTCCGCAAAACAGCTCAGAGGAGCATCCATGCAGGATGTAATCTTCTCCGGAACCGAGAACAGAAAACCATTGAGCTATGCGTATGTCGCAATTACATTGGACAACTCGGATCATGTGCTCGATATCGAATTTGAGGAGGTTACCGTATCGAGACGAGTGTATCGTTCCGGTGAGAGCGAATATTTGATAAACGGAAGCGAGTGCAGATTAAAAGATATACAGGAACTCTTTTTTGACACAGGTATAGGTAAAGAGGGCTATTCTATAATCGGACAGGGTCAGATTGAAAAGATACTGAGCGGAAAGCCTGAGGATCGAAGAGAACTCTTCGATGAGGCTGCGGGTATTGTAAAGTTTAAGAAGAGAAAGAATACGGCTGAGAAAAAACTCGAGCATGAGCAGGAGAATCTTGTACGAGTAAATGACATAATAGCTGAGCTTGAGCACAGAGTAGGCCCATTGGAGAAACAGTCTGAGAAAGCGAAGATATATCTCTCCAAAAAGGAAGAACTCAAAAATTTTGACATCAATCTGTTCTTGATTGAGATGGATCAGTACAGCGAACAGCTTGTAAGCAATGAGAAAGCATATGAGATTGCCAGTGCACAGCTTGAGGAGACCAAGGAGAAAAACGAGAAAACCAAAGCTGAATATGAGAGCATTGAGAACGAACTTGAAGAGCTTCAAAGTACTATAGAGTCGACGAAGGACTCCATAAACGAGGGGAATATATCAAAGACAAAGCTTGAGAACGAGATAAATCTTTTGAATGCATCGATAGAATCATCTTCAAATTCTGATGAGATATACAAAAACAGAATCGAAGCCCTCGAGAAAGAAAAGCAGGAAAAAGAGAAAAGCCTTTCCGGCTACACGGAACAAAAAGAGGAATTCAAGGCTCATCTCGATGAGATTCTTTCAAGGAAGAAAGACGTATCGGGAAAACTTTTTGATATTAAGAATCGCATAGCCGAGAGCAATAACAAGATAGAGGAAGGCAAGACAAAGATAAGGGAACTTCTGGACGAGAAAGCAAATATCAAGGCCGACCAGGAGAGATCGAAGACAGAGCTTGAGCATGCAAGAATCAAGAAGGCAGAACTTAACAAAGATCTTCTAAGCAGAAAACAGGAAGAGGAAAAATACGAAAAAGCTTGTGAGGAGATTCAGGAAAAATATGATGCTATAACTGCTGAGATAAAAGCGACAAAGGACGGACAGGATGAGCTCAAGCAGAAGGACATCGAGTGGAGAAACAAGCTTCGTACACTCAGGGAATCTATGGAGAAAAACACAGTGGGATTCCACAGAGCTTCCTCAAAGCTTGAGTCGTTAAAAAATATCGCAGAGAGATATGACGGATACGGAAACAGCATAAAGAAAGTTATGGAACAAAAAGACACCGAGAGGGGAATCCTCGGTGTTGTTTCTGACCTCATTAAGGTAGAAAAGAAATATGAGTTGGCCGTTGAGACCGCTCTTGGCGGAAATATACAAAACATTGTGACAGAGGACGAGGACACTGCAAAGAAAATGATCCGTTTCCTCAAGGATAACAGACTCGGAAGAGCAACCTTCCTACCTCTCACCAGTGTGCAGGGGAATAAAGACAAGCAGAATGACGAAGTGAGAAAAGAAAAAGGAGTTATCGGATATTGTGATGAGCTCATTGATGCCGACAGCAAATATGATGAGGTGATATCATACCTGGTCGGAAGAAATGTGGTTGTTGATACTTTGGACAATGCTACTGTTCTTGCAAGAAAATACAAATTCAAGCTCCATATCGTAACTCTCGAAGGAGAATATCTGAGAGCCGGAGGTTCAATGACAGGAGGTGCGTTCAAGAACAACAGCAACCTTCTGTCAAGAAATCGAGAGATTGAAGAACTTGAGAAGCAGATAAAAACTTTGCAGGAGGCATTGGACAAAGGAAAACTGAGAGAGCAGGAGATAGAGACCGCGAGAGCACTTCTTCTCGATGATTCCGAAGAACTCGGAAACAAGCTACAGGATCTTATGCTCGATGAAAACACGCTCAAGATTAAGCTTGATCAAGCCATAAAAGACAAAGATGACAGCAATGCCAAATATGACAACATAAGAAAAGAAAGCCGGGATATCGATCAGTCCATGGAAAAAATCAATCGGGAGAAGGACGGATATGCCGAATCCATCAAGCAGGCAGATGCTCGCTGTGAGGAGATTGACAAGGAGTCCAAGGAACTTGTGAGTGTCATAGAGGACTATGCAAAGGAAGAGGAGGCTATGAATGCCGAGTCGACTGAGATAGGAATCAAAGAAGCCAATATAAGAAACCGTATCGACTTCGTTGATGACAATATAAATCGAGTGAGTGAAGAACTAAAAAAAGTTGAAGAAGACCTTGAGAATGAAATTGAACAGGCTGAAGGTGCAAAGAGCGATATAGATTCGAAACGTCATTCTATTGAAGAGATACAGGAAACTATTAAAAACGCAGATAAGACCATAGCCACTCTCGGAGAAAAACTTGAGAAGGACAGAAAGAGAAGAGACGAGCTCAATTTGAGCCATAAGGAGTTTTTTGATCAGAGAGAGAAGATTTCTGAGGACCTCGGAAAACTCGACAAGGAGGTATTCAGGCTTACAGAACAGAAAGATAAGTTGAATGCAAATGTTGAGGAGAGAACAAGCTACATGTGGGAGGAGTATGAACTTACACCTCATGCTGCTATGGAATACAGAAATGAAGAACTCGGAAGCAGAGGAGTACTCAAACAGAAGATCACCGATACCAGAAATGATATAAAAGCACTCGGAGAGGTAAATGTAAATGCTATCGAGGAGTACAAGGAAGTATCGGAGAGATATGAGTTCTTGAACGGACAGAGAAACGATCTTGTTCTCGCAGAAGAGACACTTTTGAAGATAATAGCAGATCTTGACGAGGGAATGCGTGCGCAGTTTGCCGAGAAGTTTGCGGATATTCAGAGAGAGTTTGACAAGGCATTTAAAGATCTTTTCGGCGGAGGAAAGGGTACACTTGAGCTTGTTGAAGGTGAGGACATACTTGAGACAGGTATAAGAATCATCGCACAGCCACCAGGAAAGAAACTTCAGAGTATGGTCCTTTTGTCAGGAGGAGAGAAATCGCTCACCGCGATAGCACTTCTCTTTGCAATACAGAATCTTAAGCCTTCACCGTTCTGCCTTCTTGATGAGATAGAGGCGGCACTTGATGATTCGAACGTTTCAAGATTTGCAAAGTATTTGCATAAGCTTACAAAGAATACACAGTTTATAGTTATCACGCACAGAAAAGGAACCATGACCGCAGCGGACAGACTTTACGGAATAACCATGCAGGAGAAGGGAGTTTCGACACTTGTATCCGTAAATCTGATTGAGAGTGAACTTGAGAAATAAAAACGGAGACAGATATGTTTTGGAACAGAAAGAAAAAAACAGATGAAGAATCTGTAGAAAACACAAAAGATATTGCATTCGACGACGAAATCAAAGATGTCGCAGAATCCGAAGCGACAGAGTATGAGATGACTGAGTTTGAGAAGACAGAGCCCGAGAAGACAGAGCCTGAGAAGACAGAATTTGAGAAGATTGAGCCTGAAATGCCTGATGTGGAGAATACGGACGATGATATTGAAAATGTGTCCGAGTCCATAGAGGATAAGATTGAGAAGACTTTAAACGCGAACCTTGACGAAGTGCAGGAGAAGGCTGAGGTAAAAAAAGGATTTTTCACAAGACTGGTAGAGGGACTTACCAAGACCAGAAATAACATCGTATCGGGAATAGACTCTATATTTAACGGATATTCGAGCATAGATGACGAACTCTATGAGGATCTTGAGGAGATTCTCATCATGGGAGATATCGGAATAAAGGCCACGGAAGAGATACTTGAGTCGTTACAGGCAAAAGTCAAAGAGAGAAGAATAAAAGATCCGGCAGAGTGCAAAAGTCTTCTTATCGAAAGCATTAAAGAACAGATGAAGATAGAGGACACTGCATACAGATTCGAAAATGAAAAATCAGTAGTACTTGTTGTGGGTGTCAACGGAGTTGGAAAAACCACGACCGTCGGAAAACTTGCGGGAAAACTTAAGTCTCAGGGGAGAAAGGTTGTGCTTGCCGCTGCCGATACATTCAGGGCGGCTGCGACCGAACAGCTTAAAGAGTGGTCAAACAGAGCCGGAGTCGAGATGATAGGCGCAAATGAAGGTGCGGATCCAGGAGCGGTTGTATTTGATGCCATTCAGGCAGCAAAGGCCAGAAACACCGATGTGCTTTTGTGTGACACAGCAGGAAGACTTCACAATAAGAAGAATCTTATGGAAGAACTAAAAAAGATCAACAAGATAATAGACAGGGAATTTCCTGATGCATACAGGGAGACGCTTGTTGTTCTTGACGGAACAACAGGACAGAATGCCCTGTCGCAGGCAAAACAATTTGCGGAAGTCACGGATATAACCGGAATTGTTCTCACTAAGATGGACGGTACAGCCAAGGGAGGAATCGCCGTTGCGATACAGTCCGAGATGGGAATACCGGTCAAATATATAGGAGTTGGTGAGACAATCGACGATTTGCAGAAGTTTGATTCGGATACTTTTGTGAATGCTCTATTCGATGTCAGGGAGGAAATGTAATGCTTACTTTGGATAAGTTTGAGGAGGCAAGCGAGAAAGTCAAGGAGGTTACTCTTGAGACAAAGCTTGTCTACAGTGATTATTTCAGCGCACAGACCGGAAACAAGGTGTATTTAAAACCTGAGAATATGCAGTTTACCGGTGCATATAAGGTCAGAGGAGCATATTACAAAATATCTACTCTGAGTGAGGATGAGAGACAGAGGGGACTCATAACCGCCTCTGCCGGAAATCATGCGCAAGGTGTGGCATATGCCGCCAAATGCTACGGCTTGAAGGCTGTCATTGTAATGCCTACAACAACACCGCTTATCAAAGTCAACCGCACGAAAAACTACGGCGCGGAGGTCATACTTTACGGTGATGTGTATGATGAGGCGTGCGCATATGCATATGAACTTGCTGAGAAAAACGGATACACATTTATTCACCCGTTTGACGATACGGCTGTTGCGACCGGACAGGGGACGATAGCTATGGAGATATTCAAGGAGCTTCCGCTGGTCGAATACATACTTGTCCCTATCGGAGGAGGCGGACTTGCAACAGGTGTTGCAACGCTTGCAAAACTCCTAAATCCAAAGATAAAAGTCATAGGTGTAGAGCCTTCAGGTGCGGCCTGCATGAAGAAGTCGTTTGAGGAGGGAAAGGTATGTACGCTCTCGTCCGCAAACACTATTGCCGACGGTACTGCCGTAAAGACTCCGGGAGAGAAGATTTTTCCATATATAAAGGAGAATTTGGATGAGATTCTCACTGTCGAGGATGATGAACTTGTTGTTGCCTTCCTTGATATGGTAGAAAACCACAAGATGATAGTGGAGAACTCGGGACTTTTGACGGTTGCAGCTCTAAAGCAGCTCAAGGTGACCGGAAAACGTGTTGTTTCTATCCTGAGCGGTGGAAATATGGATGTGATAACCATGTCATCTGTTGTTCAGCAGGGGCTCATATTCAGAGACAGAATATTTACCGTGTCGGTGCTTCTCCCTGATAAGCCGGGAGAACTCGGAAAGGTTGCAAATACAATAGCGGAACAGCAGGGGAACGTCATAAAACTGGAGCACAACCAGTTTGTATCGACAAACAGAAATGTGGCGGTTGAACTTCGAATAACGCTTGAGTGTTTCGGAAGCGACCACAAGAAAGAGATTATCCGTGCGTTGGAGAAGAACGGATATAAACCGAAACTTGTATTGGTTTCATTATAAAACAATAAAAAAGTTAAAATTTTTTAAAAATATAGGGAAAAATATAAAAAGTGTAACGGTTCTTGTAACGCAATCATTCGTATACTGTCAGTATAGAGTAGATGATTTATTTATAGGGAATGATTGAAGGGAGTTAAATGATGAAGAACAAAAGGGTTTTACAGGCAATGGCATTAGGCCTGTCAGCAGTTATAGCTACATCATCACCGATGGCAGTTTTGGCTGAAGAAGTTTCAACTGAAGATAAGGTTGAAAATGCCGAAGCAAAGGATGACGATTCAACGGAGAAGGTTGAAGATACAGAAGTGAGCATCGAAGATGCAAAAGATCTTGCAGACAAAGCTTCACAGGAGATTATCGACGAGAGCGAACCGGCTGAAGCGATTAAGATCGAAGATGAGAGCTTGATACTCAAAAACGAGGAAGAATCGTCAGAGGTTCCTTTAGAGGAGACATCGGAGGTTCCGGGAAGCACTGAAGCATTACCGGCTGATTCTGAGGTGGCTGCACCTGAGAAAGATGGAGTTGAAATTCCTGAAGTTGATGACCTTTCGGATAAGGGAGATGTTCAGAGCGCAGTTGATATCGCAGAGGATCTTGTTTCCGATTATATCGACGAAGAGCCTGCAGAAGGTTCTGATGATGCAGCTATAAGAGATGCTGCAGAAGCAGTTGTTGAAGTTGATTCTGAGACAGGAAAGACAGATATACAGGAAGCAAATGATGATGTTGACGCTGCAAAAGAAGAACTTGAGACTGCAGAGGAGAAAGACTCAGAGGTTACTGAGAGCATTGAGGATGCAGCAGAGGCAGAGAGCGAAGCAGAAAAGATTGCAACTGATGTCAATACAGCTATGACAGAAGCTTCATCTGAGGCAGAAGGATATGTGGAAGATGTCAAGAATGCTACTACAGAGCAGGAAGCAACAGATGCACTTTCAAATCTTTCTACAGTAGTAACAAACGCTGAGCAGACATACAACGATGCGGCTGATAAATATGAGGCTGCAAAGAAGGCATATGAAGATGCTGTAGCAGCGGCAAATGCAGCTGAGAAGGAATACAAGGATGCACTTGCAAATGCTTCGGCAGATGCAGAAGCAGCAGAAAAAGAACTTGAGGATGCCAACAAGAATGTTGAGGAACTCAAAGCAGCAGCAGATGCTGCAAAAGCGAATGTTGAAGACGTATCAGGACTTATTGATCTTAAGGATACACTTCTCTCAGAGGATACACAGTCTGCATTCAAGAATAAAAACTGGTCAAAACTTGATACAGTATTCTATACAGTAGTAGAAGACTACTATGTTGAGTATGTTCTTTCAGGAGATACCACAGTTGATGCTGATTCAATTGAGGTCAGCAACTTCAAAAAGTACAGCGGACAGGATCAGTACAATTATGTAAAAGTTACATACAGCTACACAGATGAGAACGGTGAAACTCAGACTGCTACAAAGTATATAAACTATAAGATAACATCTACTACCGATGAGAATGGAAATACGGTTTACGGATTTGATATCTTCGAGAAGAATGAAGTTTCATATGTTGTAAAAGACGCCGTTGAGGAGAGCTATTCATACAGCTATACAGATGAAGACGGTGAGACAGTTACAGTTAAAATGACTGCTGATGAGTATGCGGCAGCTATTGAGAATGGTACACTCACAAATGTCGGAACAGAAGAAGTTCCTGAGTATGTATATCTCTACAATACTACAGATGCAACACTTGTATCAGACGGTACATCTACAGAGACTTCAAGTGAGACAACCACTGACGGAAATACAACAACTGTTACAGAGACAACAACTACCATCACAACAGATGTTGATGAGGACTCATATGACACCTCATATGCATATGATGAAGACGGCAATGTTGTTAAGACTGTAACCGGTGATGTGACAACAGTTACTGTTGTAAATACACTTACAACCGACACAACTGTTACAGAGACAAGCACAGAAGAGTCCGGAAACGGAACCGCTGCATCACATGATGCCGCAGCAGCTGCAGCTCAGTCAGCTCTTGATGCACTTACTGATACAACAGAGACGACTACGGACGGAGATACTACAACCACAACAGTTACAACATACACAGACGGTACTTCATCAGTATCTGATTCTTACACAGCTACAGCTACAACCACATATGTTAAGACATTTACAGAGACTATATCGGTAAATGAAGATAATTGGGATTGGAGTGGATCTGATGCAAAAGAAGAGGTTGCTGAGGATAAGACAGACAAGTATGACAACTGGAAAGAGTATTATGTATATACCAATTCCGGAACAGACAATTTGAGTGCTGAAAAGAATAAGAATATGTGGGGTGACTATGACAGATACAGAGTTACCGGAACCATCACAGTTACTTATTCTAAGGTATCAAGCGGAACGGCAGATACAAAGTGGTATAAAGATATTTGGACCACAATAAAAGGCTGGTTCGGTGGAAATACCGATGATAAAGCTAAGATAGAAGCTGCATTAAAAGCAGCTGTTGAAGCTCAGGGAGGAATTTATATCGGCATAGATATAAATGACTGGTTGGTAGGAAAGTATACATATTACTATGTTGCAGCCGACACTACAACCGCTTCATCTACAGCAAACAGTGCAACTGAAGCAGAAGCAGCAGCAAAAGCAGCTGCAGAGGCACAGGTTACGGCAGGAGCTACAAATGTAAAAACTACAACAAGCATTACTTCTGAGTCGCATACCTACAACTATACATATACTAAGAATGTTGAGGTAACAACAGTTACTACAACTACAGAGACAACAACAGATACACAGACCGAAAATGTTGCAGTTTCAACTTCAACATCCAGTGTATCGAATGTTAATCATACTGAAGCAGCTGATGCAGTTACTGAGACCAGATATGCTAACTACAATTATGAGCACAATATCGATGTAACTGATACAGCAGAGGAACTTCTCAAGCAGATTAAAGAGCAGGAAGATGCTGATGCAGCTAAGGATAAGTATCAGGAGATAGCTGATGCGGCTGAGGAGGCAAGCAGACGTGTTGAGAATGCAGCTCAGACAGTAAATGATCTCAAGGCAGCTATAAAGGCTCTTTACGATCAGGATAGAACTACAGAGGCTTCTCTAGCAGAGCTTGCAGAAGCACTTAAGGTTGCTGAGGCAAATTACGAAGCAGCAAAGAGCACTTTACAGTCATTAGAGGAAACTCTTGAGGATGCTAAAGAGGTTTATGAAGAAGTTGTAGAAGCTATCAATGAGAAGGCTGCTGAGAAAGAGACCGAGAGCGAGACTGAATCAGAGTCAGAATCAGAGTCAGAATCAGAATCAGAGTCAGAATCAGAATCAGAGTCAGAATCTGAATCTGAGAACAAGTCAGATAAGAAAGATAAGACTGACAAGAAGGATAAGACTGATAAGAAGGATAAGACTGATAAGAAAGAAAAGACAGACAACAGCAATTCCGGATCACAGAATTATGTAACCGACCCGGATGTCGTTGTAAATCCGAGCCAGACAACAAACGGTGTTATCACTCTTAGCACAGGTAGAACGACAACAACAGCTACTACAGCGGATGATGACGATGCAGATAATGCAGGAGCTACTGCAAGTAGTACATCAACTGTATCGAAAGTAGCTGACGAGGGTGTTCCACTTGCAGACTCAGCTGAGAAAACTACAACTGTTAAAGAAGAAGGTGTTCCTCTTGGAGCATTAGAAGAAGAAGAAGAGGGAGTGCACTTCTCATGGTGGTGGTTGCTTATACTTGCAATTCTTGGAGCAATGGGATTTGAGACTTACAAAGTTCAGAACACAAAGAAAGCAAATGCTTCAGAAAGTGTTAAGAAGGACGAGAAATAATTAAATTACTCTTTTTAATCATCATAGAAAAGGTGTCAAGCAAAAATGCTTGACACCTTTTTGCATTTGTGATAGATTATCCATTGTGCGATAAAGCATAAAGAGGTGACTATGCCGGAACTTATTTCAAACGAAAGCGTTATAGAAGGACGTGCAAGAAAAGCATATCTGTATGATTTCTACGGAGAACTTTTAAATGAACATCAGCGTCAGGTATATTCGGATTTTGTTTTCAATGATATGTCTTTAGGTGAGATTGCCGAGGAAGAGGGAATTTCAAGACAGGGAGTATCCGATATGCTTAAAAGATGTGATGGCAAGCTTGAAGGGTACGAGAAAAAACTTCATTTGGTTGAGAAGTTTATGAAGATAAGACATGATGTTGAACAGATATACGGTATTGCAGAGAGACTGAAAACCGATATAAAAGGGACGGATGACATAGAAACCTTGAATAAGATAACTAAGATAGAAGATATATCCAATCAGATTATAGAGGAACTGTAAGAATGGCATTTGAGAGTTTGTCTGATAAGCTTCAGAATGTATTTAAAAATTTAAGAAGTAAAGGTCGTCTTAGTGAGGATGATGTTAAAGCGGCTCTTAAGGAAGTAAAGCTTGCTCTTTTGGAAGCTGATGTAAACTTTAAGGTCGTTAAACAGTTTGTAAAGGCTGTACAGGAGAGAGCCATAGGCCAGGATGTCATGAACGGCCTCAATCCGGGACAGATGGTCATAAAGATTGTTAATGAAGAGATGATCAAGCTTATGGGATCGGAGACAACCGAGATTAAGCTTAAGAACAGCAATTCTATAACAGTCATAATGATGGTCGGACTTCAGGGTGCAGGTAAAACAACCACAGCTGCAAAGATTGCAGGCAAGGTGAAACTCAAAGGTAGAAAACCATTGTTGGTAGCCTGCGATGTTTACAGACCGGCTGCTATTGAACAGTTGAAAGTCAATGGTGCAAAACAGGAGGTTGAGGTCTTCTCTATGGGAGACAAGAACAAGCCTGTGGATATTGCAAAAGCTGCATGCGAGCATGCCTCAAAAAAAGGATTCAATGTGGTTATAATCGATACCGCAGGACGTCTGCATGTCGATGAGGACATGATGGCTGAACTTGTTGAGATAAAAGAGAACATTGAGATAACGCAGACGGTACTTGTTGTTGACGCAATGACCGGTCAGGATGCGGTAAATGTAGCAAGTACATTTGATGAGAAGATAGGTGTTGACGGGGTCATCCTCACGAAACTCGATGGTGATACAAGAGGCGGTGCCGCACTTTCGATAAGAGCAGTAACTGGAAAGCCTATTCTTTATATAGGTATGGGAGAAAAACTTTCCGATTTGGAACAGTTTTACCCTGACCGAATGGCTTCTAGAATCCTTGGTATGGGCGATGTGCTCACAATGATTGAAAAAGCACAGGATGCTATAGATGAGGATGAGGCCAGAAGACTTGAGAAGAAGGTAAAGAAAGCCGATTTTGACTTTGAGGATTATCTTTCTTCACTTGCGCAGATGAGAAAGATGGGAGGGCTTGGAAGCCTTCTTTCGATGATGCCTGGTATGGGAAAAATGGGAGATATTGACCAGGATGCGGCTGAAAAGGGTATGAAGAGAACTGAGGCCATCATCTTTTCGATGACAAAGCAGGAGAGATTGAATCCATCGGTGATAAATCCAAGCAGAAAACGTCGAATAGCCGCCGGAGCCGGAGTTGATGTATCCGAGGTAAACAGACTGATAAAGCAGTTTGAGCAGGCAAAGAAGATGATGAAGCAGATGGGCGGCATGATGGGAGGAAAACGCGGAATGCGCGGTGGATTCCCGGGAATGTTCGGCGGCGGAAAAATGCCGTTTTAAAAAAGCAAACAGATTCATAAAAATAGATTGTTATGAATTTGAAATATAAAAATAAAAACATGTTCAAAAAACAAGGAGGAACAAAAAATGGTAAAGATCAGATTGAGAAGAATGGGACAGAAGAAAGCACCTTTCTATAGAATCGTTGTTTCAGATGCACGTTCACCAAGAGACGGACGTTTCATCGAGGAGATCGGAACATACGATCCGACAAAGGATCCATCAGTATACAATGTAGATGCTGAAGCAGCAAAGAAATGGCTTGCAGACGGAGCACAGCCTACAGAGACTGTAGCAAGAATCTTTAAGGCAGCAGGAATCGAGAAATAATACGACTAAGTCACCAAGGAGTGCCAGATGAAAGAATTGATTGAAGTAATCGCAAAAGCGCTGGTGGATTATCCGGAAGAAGTCGTTGTTACTCAGACAGAGACCGAGAAGACCATCCGGCTTGAGCTGCATGTAGCACCTTCAGATATGGGAAAGGTCATTGGAAAACAGGGACGTATAGCAAAGGCTATCCGTGCCGTTGTCAAGGCAGCATCCTCTAAAGAGGATAAAAAGGTTATTGTAGATATAGTACAGTAGTTGAGAGGTCCCCGGAGCATATATGTTTCGGGGATTTTTTGTACTTAAATTAATGAATGGGAAAAAGAATGAAAAGAAGTGACGACGATTTATTTAAAGTTGGTGTAATAACAAGCCCTCACGGAGTGAGAGGGGAAGTTAAGGTTTTTCCTACCACCGACGATCCGAACAGATTTAAGGATTTGAAGGAAGTTATCATAAAGACAAAGCATTCCATGGAAACCGTAAAAATAGCAAGTGTTAAGTTTCAAAAGAACCTTGTCATTTTGAGGTTTGTAGGAGTGGATGACAGAAATACGGTCGAGACATGGAGAAAATACGAACTCTATGTAACCAGAAAAAATGCTGTAAAACTTGAGGAAGGTGAATATTTTATTGCCGATCTCATTGGATTGACCGTATATGAGGATACAGGAGAGAAACTCGGGGAACTTTATGATGTGCTTCAGACAGCAGCGAATGATGTTTATGTTGTCAAACAGGAACATGGCGCAGACATTCTGATACCCGTTATAAAAGAATGTATACTGGACGTTGATATTGACGGTGGAAAGGTGACGGTTCATCTTTTGCCGGGACTGAGAGAATTGAACGAAAGCAAATAAGATGAAATACTATATTATGACACTGTTTCCGGAGATGGTGGAACAGACATTAAATACAAGTATCCTGGCCCGGGCTAAGAACAACGGTTTGATTGATTTTGAAGCGGTAAATATCAGGGATTATACTACGGATAAACATAAAAAAGTTGATGATTATCCATATGGCGGTGGAGCCGGTATGGTGATGCAGGCACAGCCTATCTATGATTGCTATATCCATATTGTTGAGGAGATAGGATACAGGCCAAGGACAGTGTATTTGACACCATGGGGGCATCCTTTTAAACAGCAGATGGCAAAAGACCTCTCAAAAGAGGAAAATATTATTTTTCTCTGCGGACATTATGAAGGTGTTGACGAGAGAGTACTTGAGGAGATAGTTACGGATTATGTGACTATCGGTGATTATGTTTTGACAGGTGGAGAACTTCCTGCCATGGTTATGATAGATGCCATATCGAGAATGGTTCCCGGCGTTCTCACAAATTGTGAGTCAAAAAATACGGAGTCTTTTGAGGACAATCTTCTTGAACATCCACAGTATTCGAGACCGGCGGAGTGGATGGGGAAAAAAGTGCCCGATATATTGTTGTCCGGCGATCACAAGAAGGTTGATGAGTGGCATTATGAGAAGTCGGTCGAGAGAACGAAAAAGTTCAGACCTGAGCTTTTGAAATAAAATAGAAATAGAAAAAACTAGCTTGCAAAAATGTACTATACATGATAAAATATGCAAGTTGTGAGAATGCGATGGTCCTCTGTTACCAAGGCGTTTCACCAGTAGATGGTGAGTAAAATGTGTCGCAGATGGGGTATTAAGAACATCGAAGATATCAGGAGGAAATTACAATGAACGCAAGTGAAATCATCAAGAACATTGAGAACGAGCAGCTTAAAGCTGAAGTTGATGAGTTCCGTGTAGGAGACACAGTAAAAGTTTACGCAAAGATCCGTGAGGGAAACCGTGAAAGAATTCAGGTTTTCGAGGGAACTGTTCTTAAGAGACAGGGCGGAAGCAACCGTGCTACATTTACAGTACGTAAGCTTTCAAATGGTGTCGGTGTAGAGAAGACATGGCCACTCCACTCTCCGAACGTAGAGAAGATCGAAGTAGTTCGTAGAGGTAAAGTAAGAAGAGCAAAACTCAACTACTTAAGAGACCGTGTAGGAAAAGCCGCAAAGGTAAAAGAACTTGTAAAGTAATTTTGCGAAAATATGCGCCGGGAGATTTCTCCCGGCGTATTTTTTAGCTCATTTGGGTTGTTTGCCTTGTTGTAAATAAAGTATAATGATTTGAGAATTTATAGGAAAATCTGGAGGCCGGTATGCCGGGAAGAAGAAAAGGACTGCACTTTGGCAGAGAAAAGAAAAAGATGAATATATCTCTTATCAAGGAGATTGCGATATGGACAGTGGAGATTTTTATAGTGCTTCTAATAGCATTCGTTTTGGTTACATTTATCGGAATGAGAACCACAGTTTTGGGTCAGTCTATGTCACCGACTTTAGAGAGCGGAGAGGAAGTTATTGTAAACAGATTTATATATATTGTCTCGGAACCAAAACGTGATGATGTCATAGTATTTTTGCCAAACGGAAATGAAAAATCACATTACTATATCAAGAGAGTAATAGGCGTCCCGGGGGATACGGTTCAGATAAAAGACGGCGTGGTATATGTAAACGGAGAGGTCTACGAGGACGAGCTTGATGCACAGGCTATCGCCGATGCAGGTATAGCAGAGGAAGAAATAACGGTCGGCGATGATGAATACTTTGTTTTAGGAGATAACAGAAACAATTCTGAGGACAGCCGTTATGCCAATATAGGAAATGTAAAGAAGGAATATATAAACGGAAAAGCATGGTTTATAGTATCGCCGTGGAGTGATATAGGCTTTATTGGACACGGGGATGACTCAACCGAGACAGAGACCGAGACGACGGAAGAATAGAGAGGTAAAAAATGCAATTTCAATGGTATCCGGGTCATATGACCAAGACAAAAAGGGAGATGCAGGAAGATATAAAGCTTATTGACCTTGTTATAGAGGTTACTGATGCAAGAATTCCTATGTCCAGCAGAAATCCAGACATAGACAATTTGGCAAAAAACAAATATCGTCTTATTCTGTTAAACAAGGCGGATCTCGCTGACAGAAAAAAGACTTCATTGTGGAACGAATACTATAAAAACAAAGGATATTATGTTGTCGAACTCGATGCGAGGGTAAACAAAGGCATGAAAAATATTCAGGATGTAATATTGAGTGCCTGCAGCGAGAAGATTGAGAGAGATAGAAAAAGAGGAATAAAAAACAGACCTATAAGAGCGATGGTTGTGGGCATTCCGAATGTAGGAAAATCTACATTTATAAATAGTTTTGCAGGAAAAGCCGCAGCAAAGACCGGTAATAAGCCGGGAGTTACAAAGGGCAAACAGTGGATCAGACTGAATAAGCAGGTGGAACTTTTGGATACACCGGGAATACTCTGGCCAAAATTCGAGGACCAGGAGGTAGGACTCAAACTTGCTTCTGTGGGTTCAATGAACGATGAGATATTGAACAAAGACGAACTAGCGGTTGAAATACTTAAGTTTTTGCACAAGGAATATACAGGTAAGGTTGCCGAGAGGTTTGATGTCGAGGAAACAGATGATATGACGGCGCTTTTAATGAGTATAGCAAGGGTTAGAAACTGTATATCAAAAGGCGGAGAACTTGACTATTCGAAGGCGGCGGCACTTATTATAGATGAGTTTCGAGCAGGGAAAATCTGTAAATTTACTATGGAAGTTCCGATGTAGAAAAAGGCAGGAGAAAGATTTTGAGTGAGAAAAAAATCAGCGAGATAAAAGCGGAGTTTGATTCAGCAGATATAAACGAGTTGGATAATCTCATAAAAGAATACGAGGATGATACAAGATCCGGCGTCTGTGCTGCTATACAAAAAGCCAAAAAACGAATCGAGAAGCTTGAGGTCGAGAAGGAAAGAATCGAGAAGTTAAAGTTTTTCGAGAACAAATATTATGATATGGGATACAAATACATAGCCGGTATAGACGAGGTCGGCAGAGGTCCTTTGGCGGGACCTGTTGTCACATGTGCTGTAATCCTCCCAAAGGATTGCGATATCCTCTATATAAATGATTCAAAAAAAATCTCCGCAAAAAAGAGGGAAGAACTATATGACGAGATTACCGAAAAAGCATTGGCTATAGGTATCGGAATCAGAGATCACAGAAGAATAGATGAAATAAACATTCTTCAGGCAACTTTTGAAGCTATGAGAGATTCGATAAAGAATCTAAAGATAAAACCCGATATATTATTAAATGATGCAGTTGATATACCGGAGGTTGACATAAAACAGGTTCCCATAATCAAAGGGGATGCAAAAAGCATATCCATTGGGGCCGCAAGTATAATTGCCAAGGTCACAAGGGACAGAATGATGGAAGAATTAGATTCGTATTATCCGGGATACGGATTTGCGAGCAACAAGGGATACGGTTCGGCCGAGCATATAGAGGCGATAAAGAGATTGGGACCTACGCCTATACACAGAAGAACTTTCATAAAAAACTTTTGTGATTAAATATTCTGTTATTTGAGGGGGATTGACAATGCAGATTAATGACATGCTCAATACATACAGCGGGAATAAGTCTGTGAACACACCGCAGACGGCGGACACGTCAAATGTCGGCCAGACGGTGAGAGCAGCCGTTAACAGCTTGTCCAACCTTCCTGTCGGAAGTGTTTTTGAAGGCAGCATAAACAGTATAAAAGATGGTGTTGTAACACTTGGATTGAGCAATGGCCAGACTGTCAATGCCAGACTTGACTCAGATATTACTCTTGTTCAGGGCGAGAGTATATTTTTTGAAGTGAAGGCAAACTCTTCAGGACAGATAGCAATAAGGCCATATACCGGCAATATTATGGGAAACCCTATGCTTGAAAATGCATTGGAGTCAGCGGGCCTTACTGTGAACGGAAAAAATCTCACCATGGTTTACAGCATGATGAACGAATCTATGTCGATAGACAAAAATTCTTTACAGCAGATGGCATCTACAATCGCAAATCTGCCTGACACACAGGTGGCTACTGCTGTATCTATGCAAAAACTTGGGATTCCGGTAAATGAGACAAATATCGCTCAGTTTATCAATTATTCGGCAGATAAATTCGAAATAACAAATCAATTGAATTCTCTTATAGAAAATCTTCCTAAAGCTTTTGAATCCGGAAATATGTCTATGGAGGAGATGGTAAATCTCTCGAAAGGAATGCTTGATATTTTTTATCCGGATGAGGTTGTAGCAGGTGCTGCGGAACAAAATCCAGAAGGAATGCAGGCTGCGGTTGTCGAGGGAGAGATTGGAGTGTTGACAGAGACGACTGTCGAAAATTTACCTCAAAGTGTATCTGAAACTGTATCTGGGAGTGCATCGGAAAGTGCATCAGGAGGCGTTTCTGAAAATGTATCGGGAAGCACATTGGAAGGTGCTACCACGGGTATGACAGATACAATTAAGGAGACCGGTAACGAAAAAGTTGTAATCACGGATATGTCGGATGAAATAGCATCCGCCGGTCAAAAAGAAAGCATGACATCAGTAGGCAATGCAGGAGATTCTGTAAATGATAAGATAAGTGCTGCATTAAATGCCATTCAGAATGCAAACACGGAGTCTGTTGTTGAGGAACAGGCGTTAAATGCCGACAACTTGGCAGGAAAGAACGACGCAAGAGCCATAGATGAGTCTGGTAATACAAATAGTACAAACGCTGCAAACAGCACCGGTACATCAGAGTTGACGTTGGAGGACAAGGCTGCTATCGGACGAATGTTGACAGAGATAACCGGAAAAGATTTCACTTCCGGAAAAAATGATGCTTCTCTTATGACCTCTGATAGACTGATGAGTGAAATTAAGAATGCATTCGAGTCGGATGCGTCGATTGAAAAACTTGCAAAGCTTGTATCCGGCAAGGAGTTCAGAAAACTATTTGCCGAGACTTTGGACAAATCCTGGACAGTAAAGCCGGAGGAACTAAAAGAGAAGGACAAGGTCGGTGAGCTATACAACAGAATGGACAAGCAGCTCGGCAAACTTGAGGAGCTTTTGGCCGACAAATCCCCTGTGACAAAAGAGATGAATCAGATGGTTCAGGAGACCAGGGCCAACATAAGTTTTATGAATGATGTCAACCAGGCTTACAGTTTTGTTCAGATACCTTTAAAAATGTCCGGGCAAAATGTGAACAGTGAGCTTTATGTCATGACAAACAAGAAAAATCTTATGAATCCTGAGAATGAGGTTACGGCTTATCTTCATCTTGATATGGAGCATTTGGGGTCAACCGATGTATTTATTAAGATGTTAAAAAAGAATGTCACCACAAATTTCTATTTGGAGGATGACAAGTCCTATGATCTAATAGAAAAGAATCTTCCTCTTTTGCAGGATAGATTGGAAAGCCTCGGATATAATACGATTATAAATATAAAAAATGATAAAAAGGATATCAGTTTTGTTGACGATTTTTTGAAGAACGAAGAAGGGACGTCATCGACAAGAGTTCACAGGTATTCTTTTGATGTGAGGGCATAGATTTGGGAAAAGAAGATGATAACAAAAAAGTAAAGACCGCCGTTGCCCTCGTTTACAATCCGGGAGAACAGGCTCCGAAGATTCTGGCAACCGGAAAAGGACATATAGCGGAAAAAATAATAGAAAAAGGCCGGGAGGCCGATGTCCCTTTATACAAGGATGACAAACTTGCAGAAACTCTGTCAAAACTTGAAATAGGTGATATGATTCCACCGGAACTGTATGAAGTAGTTGCGGAAATACTTGTTTTTGTCGATGGAATGGATAAGATTCGCTCAAAAATCAGTTGAGAAATCTTGAAAGGAACTTGAAGCAAAATGGTTTTACATGGATATTTATATATGGTACAATTATCCTAGTATTTGTTCTACAAGAGGGAGCAAGAGTATGGAAAGCGAATGGGGTGTTGTGTCTGTATCGGCTGATAAAATGACTGCAACCATATCAAAAAAAGAGCCTCCTGTAGGTGTTGTTTTCAATATTACTGAAGGAATGGTAAAGGATTTGCTTTTTGCAGAAGGTGTAAAGGTAAATCCTGATTGTGATGCTATAAAATACCTTATTGATGGGGCAAATTACAATGAAGAAGTTGTGGTTGCCAGAGGAAAAGCACCAATAGATGGTCTTGATGGTATTATAGATTTTAAAATTGATGTCAATGACACAAAAAAGAAACCTATCATTCGTGAGGATGGTACGGTTGACTATAAGAATTCTCTGCAATTAGCTATAGTTAAAGAGGGGGATCTTTTGGCTACATATACAAAACCTACTTCCGGACAGTATGGTTTTGATGTATATACACAGATGGTAGCCCCAAAACCCGGTAAAGAGCTTCGTACTTTGCATGGCAAGGGAATACTCTTTGATGCAGAAAGCGGCGAATATACAGCGGAGTATGCAGGACATGTCGTTGAAAGCGGATCATCCTACAAGATAGAAAAGCTCTTTCAGATCAACGGGGATGTTGATATTGAGAGCGGAAATATTGTTTTCAATGGTGATGTTATAGTTACCGGCGATGTCAGAAGTGGTATGATGATAGATGCCGACGGAGATGTTTTTATACATGGCCATGTCGGAGCCGCTAAAGTCTTATCGAAGAAAAATATTACAATTTCAAAGGGCGTTCAGAGTAAAGACCAGGGAATACTGAAAGCTAACGGAACTGTGACTTGTAAGTTCGTTGAAAGATGCAGGATTGAAGCAAATGAGAATGTATATGCTGATTCCATACTGCATTCAACGGTTATAGCAAGGGGACATGTGGTAGTAAATGCCAGCAGGGGTGTTGTTATAGGGTCTAATATATGTGGTATGTTGGGAGTGACGGTTAAAGAGGCCGGAAATGACAGTGAGATGCCTACTATTCTACAGTCCGGAGTTCCTAGAGAAGAGATAAGAAGAGTCCATGATATGGAGCTTCAGCTTAAGGAACTTGAGGAGAAATTAAGAACCTTAGAGCAGCATCAGAGGACGTTGGATGGGGTATCAAACCCTGCTAAAGAAATTGTGGACGTCAGAGCGAAGGTTATGAGGGCAAAGGTTGTCGTGAGCTCCGAGCAGGCGAGACTTCACGAGGAGATGGATCCGATAAAACTTCTTATGGAACATGCTAAAAGAGAGAGCAAGGTTCATATCACAGGAGTTATCCATCCGGGTGTCAATATACATATAAATGGAATAAATTATATCGTTGACAGAGCTATAGCCGGAGTTGTCTACAGATTAAGACTTTCGGACAATGTTATCGTCTATGAATCAGATTAATAAGCCGCACAAAAAATGTGTGGCTTTTTTTGTGGGTAAACCTTATAATCAACAAAAGAAAAATAAAAGGAAATCGTAAAAATGGGTGACAATAGAAGTATAGAAGAAATCACAATGGGGATGAAAGCTGACAGCTATAGGATGGCTTCACTTTCTGCGGAGGCGAGAAACCGAATACTTGATGCGGTTAAGAAAGAACTTAAAGATTCGAAGGCGAAAATTTTTGAAGCAAATGAGAAAGATCTTTTCAATGCAAAGAGAGATAATATCTCTGAGGCGGTCATCAAGCGCTTGAAATTCGATGAGCATAAGCTTGATGATGTCTTACGTGGTATCGATCAGCTGATAGGACTTACTGATCCTATCAACAAGATAAATTTTAGGAGACAGCTCGATGAGGGACTCATTCTTGAGCAGGTCACATGTCCGATAGGGGTTATAGGGATAATATTTGAAGCAAGACCGGATGCGCTTGTTCAGATATCTTCACTCTGTATAAAGAGTGGAAACTGTGCCATTTTAAAAGGCGGGAAAGAGACTGCAAACACAAATAAAGTATTATTTGATATTATATATAATGCGGCTGTAAAAGCAGGAGCACCTGAAGGCTGTATGCATCAGGCTGAGGGACACAGTGAAATCGATGAGCTCCTTAAGTGTCACAAATCGGTCGATCTTATTATTCCGAGAGGATCAAATGCATTTGTATCATATATTATGAACAACACAAAGATACCTGTCATGGGACATGCCGATGGGGTATGCCACACTTATATAGACAGGGATGCCGATATCAAAAAGGCATGCGCCATTGCGGTTGATGCGAAGACTCAGTATACTGCGGCCTGCAATGCTACGGAGACACTTCTTATAGACAGAGCGGTCGGTGATGAAAATATAAAGACTATTGCGACGGCTCTTAAGGACGCAAAGGTGAAAATAAGAGGAAACAAAGAGGTCGCAAATTTGCTCGGCTGCGAGGAGATGGAAGAAAAAGAGTATTGCACAGAGTATCTTGATATGGTAATCTCTTTGAAACTCGTTGACGGAGTGGATGAGGCGATAACTCATATAAACAGATTCGGTTCTCATCACACGGACTGTATTATAACCGAGAACAAGGCGACAGCAGAGCATTTTATGCAACTTGTGGATTCGGCGGGGACTTATCAAAATTGTTCAACAAGATTTGCTGACGGATTCAGATATGGATTTGGCGCAGAGGTTGGGATAAGTACCGGAAAAATACATGCCAGAGGACCTGTTGGACTTGCCGGGCTTACTACTTACAAATATAAGCTGTACGGTGAAGGTCAGATTGTTTCCGATTACGCGGAAGGAAGAAAAAATTTTGATTTTAAGGAATTGTCATAAAGACTTTTTCTTTAAATATATAAGTATTATTAGGAGGTATAAATGGAAGACAGAATTACACTTACAATAGGAAGACAGAAAAATATTGCACTTATAGCCCATGATGGCAAAAAAGCAGAACTTATAGATTGGTGTGAAAGAAATAAAGATATACTTAAACATCATTTTCTCTGCGGAACGGGGACTACCGCAAGAATGATCTGCGACAAGACAGGACTTCCTGTAAAAGGATACAATTCAGGCCCTCTCGGAGGAGATCAGCAGATAGGAGCTAAGATAGTTGAAGGAAGAATTGATTTCATAGTATTCTTTTCGGATCCGCTGACTGCACAGCCGCATGATCCGGATGTGAAGGCTCTTATGAGAATCGCACAGGTGTATGATATACCAATGGCGGTAAACAAAGCATCTGCAGATTTTATGTTGTCATCAGATCTCATGGACAAGGAATACGATCACGAGGTTATCGATTTTGGAAAGAATATTGCAGACAGAGCAAAAAGTTTATAAAACAATAAAAGCAAAAAACAGGGTTGTGAGTTTTCTCACAGCCCTGTTTTTATATATTTCATATATTAGTTGTTCTGTCCAAGAATATGTCTCGCCACATATACACCGCTTGCGGAAGCATGTGATAGTGAGTGAGTAACTCCGCTTCCGTCTCCGATAATATAGAGATTTTTGTGTGGGGTCTCAAGATTTTCATCTATATCCACTTCCATATTGTAGAATTTTACTTCTACACCATAGAGAAGTGTGTCATCATTTGCAGTTCCCGGAGCGATTTTGTCGAGTGCGTAAATCATTTCGATGATTCCATCAAGGATACGCTTCGGAAGAACGAGACTTAAGTCACCCGGTGTTGCCGAGAGAGTAGGGGTAACCATTCCTTCTTCGATACGCTTTTCGTTGCTTCGTCTTCCTCTTACGAGGTCTCCGAATCTCTGTACGATGACTCCGCCACCCAACATGTTTGAAAGTTTGGCGATGTTTTCACCGTATCCGTTGCTGTCCTTGAAAGGCTCCGTAAAATGCTTTGATACAAGGAGAGCAAAGTTTGTATTTTCGGTCTGAAGCTCTTCACTGTCATAGCTGTGACCGTTTACAGTTACGATTCCGTTTGTGTTCTCATTTACGACGATTCCGTAAGGGTTCATACAGAAGGTTCTCACGGCATCTTCAAATTTTTCTGTTCTGTATACGATCTTGCTCTCGTAAAGCTCATCTGTGAGGTGAGAGAAGATTACGGCAGGGAGCTCAACACGTACTCCGATATCTACACGGTTTGATTTTGTAGGGATGTCGAGATCCTCGCATACGGACTCCATCCATTTGCTTCCGCTTCGTCCTACAGAAATGATGCAGTGCTTTGAGATAAAAGAACTGTCATCGGTCTTTGTAATATATTCATCATTCTCAACTTCTATTTTTCTCACCGGAGTGTTGAAGTAGAAGTCGATTGAGTCTTTCATTTCATTGTAAAGGTTTTCGAGAACAACATAATTTACATCGGTTCCCAAATGTCTTACAGATGCGTCGAGAAGCTTGAGTTTGTTCTGCATGCAGACTTTCTTGAGATTTGTTCCGGTGGTGGAGTATTTTTTTGTTCCTTCTCCGCCGTGGGACATATTGATCTTGTCAACATATTCCATCAAATCAAGAGCCTGTTTCTTGCCAATGTGGGCATAGAGTGTTCCACCGAAATCGTTGGTTATGTTGTACTTTCCGTCGGAGAAAGCACCGGCACCGCCGAAACCGTTCATGATAGCACAAGTTTTGCAGTTGATACAGCTCTTTATTTTGACACCGTCTATAGGACATTTTCTTTTTTCCAGAGAATTGCCGGCATCGAATACGGCAATTTTTAAGTCCGAACTTTTCTGAAGAAGTTCATATGCGGAGAATACGCCTCCCGGACCTGCTCCTATTATAACAACGTCATATCTTTTTGCTTCCATTTAATATTAATACCTCCTAATATAGGTTGCATTGACACACAAAGTTTATTATACATTGTTTTTTTCAATTAGTCTTGTTTAATATACTAATAAATAGATGCATATTTATTAGTATTATTGTCTGGAAATTATCATTTTGCAGATCGGATTGCCTTTTGATGAAAATTTTTCTTCATACTCGGTCATGATATTTCCGACATTCATGCTCTCGTCATTGTGAAGGTCATAGGTGAAGGCGTCCGTCTTGAAATATTCGCTTTCTTTGACCTCCTCGAGAGAGAAATCAAAGAGATCTTTGTTGTCCGTCTTGAATTCGATTCTTCCGGTCTCGGAGAGAATCTGAGAGTATCTATGAAGAAATTCTCTTGAAGTGAGCCTCCTTCTTGCATGACGGTCTTTTGGCCACGGGTCCGAGAAGTTCAGATAAATCCTGTCCACTTCGCCCATCTCAAATATCTCAGGTAGAGTAGCGGCATCAACGCAGATGAAGAGAACGTTCTCTATAGGATCCGCATCCATTTTCTGCACAGCACGGTAGAGCACACTCTGATATCTTTCGACACCTATGTAATTGATATTTGGATTTTCTCTGGCGAGATCACACAGAAATCGACCTTTCCCCATGCCAATCTCAATATGAATGGGATTGCTGTTTGAAAAAAGGTCATGCCACAATCCCTTGTGGGCTAAAGGATCGTTTATGCAAAATTCGCTGTTTTCTATTGCGCCGGCAGCTGCCGGTATATTTCTAAGTCTCATGTTTTATCCTCTTTTTATTCGTTTTGTATTTTCCTTATAATATGGAAATGATATTTTTGTTTTCATAAAGCAAAATATAACACGGAAACCGACCATTTACCATAAGCAAAAGATAATGTTTGTTGTAAAAGCCTTTAATTTAGAGTAATATACCACCATATGGAGGTGGAAAAATGATATCTTTTGAAAACGATTATATATGCGGAGCTCATCCAAAGGTTATGGAGAGACTTCTTGAGATAAATCTTGAGCCGGCTACGGGGTACGGATATGATAAATATTCAATTTCGGCCAAGGAGAAGATAAAAGATGCAATAGGTTGCCCGGATGCAGAGATTTGTTTTCTTGTCGGAGGAACACAGACAAATCAGGTGGTATGTGATGCACTTTTAAAGAGCTATGAAGGAGTTATAGCTCCGACTACAGGACATGTAAGTGTGCATGAAGCCGGTGCGATTGAGCATGGTGGCCACAAGGTGATTCAACTTGAGGCAAATGACGGAAAAATAAATGCAGGACAGCTAAAAAGTTGTCTGGAGAGCTTTTATGAGGATGAGACTCATGAGCATATGGTTTTCCCGGGAATGGTCTACATTACCTTTCCTACAGAATCAGGTAGTTTGTACAAGAAAAATGAACTTGAGGATATTTATTCGGTTTGCAAAAATTACGAGATACCTCTCTATATTGACGGGGCAAGACTTGCATACGGGCTTATGAGTGATGAGTGCGATGTTACAATGAAGGAACTTGCAAATCTTTGTGATGTTTTTTATATAGGCGGAACAAAAGACGGGGCAATGTTTGGAGAGGCTGTAGTATTCAGGGGCGTTGCTATGCCGAAACATTTTGATGCTTTTATAAAGCAGAGAGGTGCCCTCCTTGCGAAGGGAAAACTTCTTGGAATACAGTTTGATACGCTATTTACGGACAATCTCTACTTTGAGATTGGACGACATGCCAACAGGCTTGCGAAGCTGATGGTGGATATATTTGAGGAGAAAGGCTACAAGATTGCTTTCGACTCACCTACAAACCAGCAGTTCGTCCTGGTTGAGGATGATAAGTTAAAAGAACTTGAGAAAAAGGTTGCATTCAGTTTTTGGGAGAAGGCGGATAGTAATCATACAGTGATAAGATTTGTGACCAGCTGGTCGACCACCGAGGAGGATGTGCTTTCTCTTAGAGATATACTCTAAAGAAGGCAAGCTGGGGAGAAGGATATGAACAACAGAGCCAGGGGGGAAGACTATGAGATTCGTGCCGCAAAGTATTTGGAGGATAGTGGGCACAAAATTCTTGCCAGAAATTTCAGGGACAAATTTGGCGAGATTGATATAGTCTCTTTTGACACAAAAGGAAAATGCATTGTTTTTACCGAGGTAAAATACAGAAAACGTGTTGGACAGGGGATGGCGCTTGAAGCTGTAACAGCATCAAAGCAAAAGAGAATATCTATGACTGCAGATTCTTTTATTATGAGAAACAAAGGCTATGCGGATATATCTGCAAGATTTGATGTTGTAGCTTTCGACGGAGAAAATATGGAGCATGTGAAGGATGCTTTCTCCTATGTCGGAAGAAGATATATGTAAGGTTAAATGACACTCCTGCAACGGTTGATGCGGGAGTGATTGTTGATTTGAAATTGGAGATTCATGGTTTTTAAATTAAAAAACAACGATGATATATTTTTATATGAAGAGCCGGTTTTAAAGTTTAAAAAACTGGAGAATACCGGAATTGTAAAACATTGTTTTACGACCAGATTGGGTGGCGTGAGCACCGGGATATATGAGTCGATGAATTTGGGACCCAGGCTTGACGATGATCTTAAAAATGTAAAAGAAAACTACAGAAGAGTCGGAAATATCCTTGGTGTGGGAGTTGAGACGATGGTATTGTCAAAGCAGACACATACCACAAATGTCAGAGTCATAACAAAAGAGGATGCCGGAAACGGAACTGTGAGGGAGAATACTTTTACGGATGTGGACGGAATGGTTACTAATGAGAAAAATATCACCTTATCCACGCACTTTGCCGATTGTGTTCCATTATTCTTTGTAGATCCGGTTCACAAGGCAATCGGTCTCTCACACTCCGGATGGAGAGGAACCGTAAACCGTATGGGTAGGTGTACCATAGAAAAAATGATTTCGGAGTACGGAACCGACCCGAAGGATTTGGTTTGTGCCATCGGACCTTCCATATGCAAGGATTGTTATGAAGTCGGAGAGGAACTATATCACAGTTTTAAGGAGTCGTTCGGCGGCAGGACGGATGAACTTTTTGAAAAAAAAGAAAATTCAAAATACATGCTTGATTTGTGGAGGGCAAATGAGATTGTTCTTATCGATGCAGGCGTGAAAGAAGAGAATATAGCGACAACGAATATTTGCACATGTTGCAACTCGAAGCTTTTGTTTTCACATAGGGCGAGCAAGGGGAAGCGAGGTCTTCTCGGAGCCTTTTTGGCACTGAAATAGAAAGGATACAAGTTTGAAGGAACACAAGATTTCAAGAGTTCTTGCAGGAAGCATAGCGGAGGAACTCGAGATAGAACCGGGGGACATGCTTCTTACGGTAAACGGAAAAGAGATGGAGGATATCTTTGATTATCATTATTTTGTAAATGATGAGGAGATAACTCTTCTTATACGAAAGGCCGACGGCGAGGAATGGGAACTCGATATAGAGAAAGATCTCGATGAGGACTTGGGAATAGAGTTTGAAAATGGCCTCATGGATGATTACAAATCCTGCTCCAACAAATGTATATTTTGCTTTATAGATCAGATGCCTCCCGGTATGAGGGAGACATTGTATTTTAAGGATGATGATTCGAGATTGTCATTTTTGCAGGGGAACTATGTCACTCTGACAAATATGAAACAGGCTGATTTAGACCGTATAATAAGATATCACATGGGACCGATCAACATATCGGTTCAGACAATGAATCCTAAACTTAGGGTTAAGATGCTTCACAACAGGTTTGCCGGTGAGGCGCTAAAAAAGATCGATACTCTCTATGAGGGCGGTATTGAGATGAACGGGCAGATAGTTCTCTGCAAAAATATAAATGACGGGGATGAACTTGATTTTTCGATAGGGGAGCTGATAAAGTATATCCCTTGTATGCAGAGTGTCTCTGTCGTACCCGTAGGTTTGTCAAAGTTTAGGGAGGGACTTTTCCCGCTTGAACCTTTTGATAAGGAAGATGCAATAAAGGTACTTGATATCATTCACAAATGGCAGGATGTGTGTATGGAAAAGTATGGTATACATTTTGTACATGCGAGTGATGAACTGTATCTTCTGGCGGAGAGGGATATGCCGCCTGAGGACAATTATGACGGATATATACAGCTTGAGAACGGGGTCGGAATGCTTAGACTTCTCGAGGAGGAGTTCAAGGATGCATTAAATGAAGCAGAGTTTGATGATACTGTAGAAAATGAGGTTACGCTTGTCACAGGAAAACTTGCGGCTCCTACACTTGAAAAAATGCTTGTGTTGGCAAAGAACAAATTCCCGAATCTAAGGGCGAAGGTTTTTGTCATAAGAAATGATTTTTTCGGTGAGAGAATCACGGTTTCGGGGCTTTTGACAGGGCAGGATATCATAGCCCAGATAAAGGAGGCAGGTATAAAAACAAGACTGCTGTTGCCGGTCAATGTTTTGCGTTCCGGTGAGGAGGTACTTCTGGATGACCTGACTCTGACGGACCTCAAAACGAGTTTACAAGTACCAATCGATATTGTAAAATCTAGTGGATACAGCCTACTTGAGGCACTTATTAGAAAAGAGGTATAAGATGAGTAAACCAATCGTAGCCATAGTCGGAAGGCCAAACGTTGGAAAATCAACATTGTTTAATACATTAGCCGGGGAGAGAATATCTATAGTAAAAGATACTCCGGGTGTCACAAGAGACAGAATATATGCTGACGCCAGCTGGCTCAATTACAATTTTACACTTATAGACACTGGCGGAATCGAGCCTGACAGCAACGATGTCATCCTTTCGCAGATGAGGGAGCAGGCGCAGATAGCTATCGATACAGCAGATGTTATCATTTTTCTGGTCGATGTGAAGCAGGGGCTTCAGGATGCCGATGACAAGGTTGCCCTGATGCTTAGAAAGTCAAAAAAACCTGTTGTTCTTGTCGTGAACAAGGTGGACAGTTTCGAGAAGCAGATGGCTGACACGTACGAATTTTATAATCTCGGAATCGGGGAACCTGTGGCAATATCAGCTTCCTCAATGCTTGGAATCGGAGATATGCTCGACGAGGTGGTAAAACATTTTCCAAATCCAAATGACGAGGAGAAAGAGGATGAGAGACCAAGGATTGCCATCATAGGAAAACCGAATGTTGGAAAGTCATCGCTTATAAACAAACTCGCAGGAGAAAACAGAGCAATAGTATCCGATATTGCGGGAACGACAAGAGATGCAATAGATTCTGTCGTAAAATGTAATGGGAAAGAATATGTTTTTATCGACACTGCGGGGCTTAGAAGAAAGAATAAAGTCAAAGAGGAACTTGAGAGATATTCCATAATCAGAGCCGTGACAGCGGTAGAGAAGGCGGATGTTGTTCTTATCATGATAGATGCCACTGAAGGTGTCACGGAGCAGGATGCAAAGATTGCAGGTATAGCTCATGACAGAGGAAAGGGTATAATCATCCTTGTGAACAAGTGGGATGCAGTAGAGAAGAATGATAAGACGCTCAACGAGCATACAAAAAATATCAGAGAAGTTTTGAGCTTTATGCCGTATGCCGAGATTCTTTTTATTTCCGTAAAGAGCGGTCAGAGGATAGGCAAGATATATGAGATGATAGATATGGTACTTGAGAACAATGCCATGAGAGTGGGAACAGGAGTACTTAATGAGATTCTTGCAGAGGCGGTAGCGATGCAGCAGCCACCTTCGGACAAAGGAAAGAGGCTCAAGATATATTACATTACAGAAGTTGCTGTAAAACCACCTACATTTGTTCTTTTCGTCAATGACAAGGAACTTATGCATTTTTCATATACCAGATATATAGAGAATCGAATAAGAGAGACCTTTGGATTCAGAGGCACCTCCCTCAAATTCATTATACGAGAGAGAAAAGAAGATAAATAAGAGATAGAGAGGTTCGTAATAATGGCAGTATTATCCAGAGTTATCTCACTGGTAATCGGATATTTTTGCGGATGTGTTCTTTTCGGATATTTGTATTCGAAAAAAAGACATGAAGACATAACAAGCATGGGAAGCGGCAATGCGGGAACGACAAATGTGATGAGAAACTTCGGCTGGAAGGCGGCACTTATGACGCTTTTAGGAGACCTTTTTAAAGTTGTTGTCGCAATGGGTATTGTATATTTTATTTTTAAAGATATGTATCCGGAGTCTGTCAGACTTTTGAAACTGTATGCCGGACTTGGCGCAGTTGTCGGACACAATCATCCATTTTATATGAAGGATTTTAAAGGCGGAAAAGGTATTGCCTGCACTGCCGGTATCATAGTCGGATTCTGTCCGATAGAGATTCCGATATGTTTGGCAGTCTTTGTTTTAATCGTTGCGTTTACAAGATATGTTTCGGTTGGCTCGATATTGGTTTGCATCTCATTTTTTGTACAGACGGTTGTTTTCGGAGAGATTGGATTGCTGGATGTCACTGAGAATTACAGTATGGAAGTGTACATTCTCGCAGCAATAATAATGATTTCCGGAATTGTTCGCCACAGGGAGAATATCAAGAGACTGATGAGCAAAACCGAAAACAAATTTGAGTTTCGGAGGTAGGTCAAATGCAAAGTATAGGAGTAGTCGGAGCAGGAAGCTGGGGAATAGCATTAAGCAGTACATTGTTGAAAAATGGGTGCAGTGTATGTGTATGGTCAGCGCTCTCGGATGAGATAGATATGTTGAATGAAAATCATGAACATGTCGACAAACTTCCCGGAGTAAAGCTTGAGGGAGACATAACCTTCACGACGGATCTTGGCAAAGCTGTATGCGACAAAGATATAGTTGTCCTTGCTGTACCTTCTGTATTTACGAGAAGCACGGCAAAACAGATGCGTGAATATGTAAAGGATTCTCAGATAATAGTATCCGTGGCTAAGGGTATAGAGGAAAACACCCTTATGACTCTCACGGATATAATAGAAGAAGAGATACCGAATGCGGATGTCGCTGTACTCTGCGGACCAAGTCATGCGGAGGAGGTCGGAATCGGACTTCCTACCACAGTTGTTGCCGGAGCAAAGACAAGAAAGACGGCGGAGTATATTCAGTCGGTTTTTATGAATGACTTTTTCAGAGTTTACACAAGCCCGGACATTCTTGGAATGGAGCTTGGAGGCGCGTTGAAAAATGTCATAGCACTAGCAGCCGGTATGGCAGACGGACTCGGATACGGAGACAATTCCAAGGCAGCTCTTATAACCAGAGGAATCACCGAGATTGGAAGACTGGCCATAAAGATGGGAGCATCATATGAGACTTTAAGCGGACTTACGGGCGTGGGAGATCTCATAGTAACATGTGAGAGTAAGCATTCAAGAAACAGAAAAGCCGGTATGCTTATTGGACAGGGTTACACTATGCAGCAGGCCATGGATGAAGTGAAAATGGTTGTCGAGGGAGTGTATTCGGCAAAGGCGGCGATGGGACTTGCAAAAAAATACGAAGTTTCAATGCCTATCATAGAGCAGGTAAATAAAGTTCTCTTTGAAGATCTCAGTGCAAAAGAAGCGGTGAGAAGTCTTATGATGCGTGAGAAAAAGAGCGAGATAGAAAGACCGGGTTGGTAAAAAAAGTGTGCTAATCATATGTGAATAGGAGTATAATATGGGTGAGATTATAAAGATTAAGTATTTCGATGATGAGATAGACAAACTTGAGTATATCGACGGCAAATCGGATTGGATAGATTTGAGAGCATCAGAGAGAGTTGAGATGAAAAAAGGAGATTTCAGGCTTATCCCTTTGGGAGTTGGAATGAAACTTCCGAAAGGTTATGAAGCTCATGTTGTTCCTAGGAGCTCAACTTTCAAAAATTACGGTTTGTTGCAGGCCAACAGTTGTGGCATCATCGACGGCAGTTACTGTGGAGATAACGATATGTGGATGGTTCCAATGTTTGCCACCAGGGATGTTATCGTGGAGAAGAATGACAGAATCTGCCAGTTCAGAATCTTTAAGAATCAGCCTGAGATTACTTTTGAGATCGCCGAACATCTTGAGGATACAGATAGAGGGGGATTTGGATCTACAGGTAAAAACTAATTGCGGAGGGTAATACTATGGAGAACAGGATGGTAAAATACTTTTCAAAGGAGAGCAACAAAGTTGCGATTCATGCGGCGTCAGGACATTTTGCGACCACCAACTCACATATCAATTACTACATTGATATTACCAGCCTTAAGACTCGTCTGAGTGAGGCGAAAGATGCTGCAAAACTCCTTGCGTCAAAGATAATAACAGGTATTTACGTAGATACCATCGTTTGCCTTGACGGAACGGAGATGATAGGTGCTTTTCTTGCTGAGGAGTTTGTAAAATCAGACTATCAGACAATGAACCAGCATGATACCATATATGTCATATCTCCTGAATCAAATGGAAATCAGATAATTTTCAGAGACAATAACAAAGGCGCCATAACCGGAAAACATGTCATTCTTCTTATGGCTACAACCACTACGGGAAACTCTGTATTCAATTCACTTGAAGCTATAAGATATTATGGTGGAGAGGTTGAGGCAGTATGCTCTATATTCAGTACGGTAAACCAGGTGAGCGGTTTCCCTGTGAATCATATATTCGATGAGAATGATATAATCGGATATGCCGCATATCCGGTATCTGAATGTCCGTATTGCAAGAGGGGAATGAAGATTGAAGCTATGGTCAACGGTTTTGGCTATTCGATGCTTTAGTATGTATATAGGATTTGTGTTAAGGATGCGTTTTATGACGCATCCTTTTTTTTATAAAAGAATACGCAATCATTATGTTGTGAGTCCATTAGTAAGATGCCAAAACACGGTCAAAACTCTGAAAATAAGTAGATAAGAAACACTTTGAACTATTGTGTATGATTGTACGCAAATAAATACAATTTGGCAAAAACAGTTGTATTGCACCGATGTTCTTGTGAAAAAAACGTAAATAAACAAACATTTCCGTCAATATGACGAAAAATGAAAATGCGTGTTAAATTTATAACGAGATTTCGTCATCATGACAGAAATTCGCAAAAATGTTTGAACAGAAAATGAATAGAATAATCGGAAATGCTTTGTTACAATTACAAAGTAATTTGAATGAGGCATACATATAACCGCATTCAAAAATGAGTGGCAGGGCGGATGACCTTGGCCCAAAAAACAGTTAATAAATTCCAAGGGGGAATATAAAAATGGCAAGTTTATCATTAAAGAACATTTGCAAAGTTTATCCGAACGGATTTGAAGCAGTTAAGGACTTCAATCTTGAAGTAGAAGACAAAGAGTTCATCATCTTCGTAGGACCTTCAGGATGTGGAAAGTCAACAACACTTCGTATGATTGCAGGTCTTGAGGAGATTTCTTCAGGAGAGCTTACAATCGACGGAAAGCTTGTAAATGATGTAGAGCCTAAGGACAGAGATATCGCAATGGTATTCCAGAACTACGCTCTCTACCCACATATGACAGTATTTGACAACATGGCTTTCGGACTTAAACTCAGAAAGGTACCGAAGGATGAAATAAAGAGAAAAGTTGAGGAAGCAGCTAGAATCCTTGATCTTGACAAACTTCTCGATCGTAAGCCAAAGGCTCTTTCAGGTGGACAGAGACAGAGAGTTGCCATGGGACGTGCAATCGTAAGAAATCCAAAGGTATTCCTTATGGACGAGCCACTTTCAAACCTTGATGCAAAACTTCGTGTACAGATGCGTTCTGAGATTTCTTCACTTCATCAGAGACTCGGAGCAACAATCATCTATGTTACACATGATCAGACAGAGGCTATGACACTTGGAACACGTATCGTTGTTCTTAAAGATGGTGTTATCATGCAGGTTGATTCACCACAGAAGCTTTACAATGAGCCACAGAACCTCTTTGTTGCAGGATTCATCGGATCACCTCAGATGAACTTTGCAGATGCTGTTTGCAAGATCAGCGGAGATGTTGCTACACTTTCATTTGATGGAAATACAATCGAGCTTCCGGCTGACAAGTCTAAGAAGCTTAAAGATGGCGGATATGATGGAAAGACTGTTGTTCTCGGTGTAAGACCTGAGGCAATGGGAGATTCTGCTGAAATGCTTGAGAAGTTCTCTGACAGCGTTGTATCTTCTACAGTAACAGGATACGAGCTTCTTGGATCGGAAGTTCTCCTTTACTTTACAGTTGCAGGTGTACAGTTCACTGCAAAGGTTGATTCTACAACAAATGCAAGATACGGTGATGCAGTTAAGATCGCTATCGATCCTTCTAAGATTCACGTATTCGACAAGGAAACCGAATTGACAATAACAAACTAATCCATTAAAATTTAATGGGCTTTATGCACGGAGCTGTAGGCTCCGTGCTTTTTATGTTTTAGCGTTATTTTGAAAGGAAAAGAGATATGATTTCGGAGCAGAAACTCAAAGATACGTTAAAAGAGATCAGAGACATATCAAGACTTGAGATGTCCTTGTACACGGCTGAAGGAAAGCTGGAGGCAACGACGATAAAGGAAGACATCGATATCGATGAGATGTTGACTTCGTTTGCCACATCAATGGCTGACAATCAATCCATCGGCGGAAGATGCTTTTTTAAGGTTGTTGTTGATGAAAAAGTTGAACATATTCTGGTGGTCAACTCATCTTCGGAAGAGGCATATATGGTCGGTAAGCTGGCTGTATGCCAGATGAGAAATCTGACAGAGGCATCCGATGTGAATTCGGACAAGTCGGCATTTATGCAGAATCTTCTCCTTGGAAATATGCTTTTGGTTGATGTTTATAACAAGGCCGGACAGCTTGGAATAGAAGAAAAGAAACGCATCGTTTATGTCATAGAGATAGATGAGAAAGACAGAAGTGAGATAAAAGAACTTTTGGAGAGCCTTTTTGCAGACAGCAATGATATCTGCGCAGAACTGGAGAGAAACAACATAGTCTTTGTTCACGAGGCTACAGATATTCCTGATAATGCAGATGCTATGGAGAAAGAGGAGTATCTTGACCAGACAGCGGAGGTTATAAAGGATGCTATTCATACTGAGACATTAAGCAACGTGCGCATCGGCTACGGAAACTGTGTGGATACTTTCTCTGATATTCAAAGATCGTATCACGAGGCAAAAATGGCACTTGAGGTAGGAAGAATCTTCTATGTTGAGAGGGAAACGATCTCCTATGCGAGACTTGGCATAGGACGACTGATCTATCAGCTTCCGACAAGTCTGTGTGAAATGTTCATAAGAGAGGTCTTCGGGGATGATATTCCGGAGATTTTTGAGGAGGAGAACCTCAGTACCATTCAGAAGTTTTTTGACAATAATCTCAATATTTCTGAGACGGCAAGACAGCTTTACGTGCACAGGAATACACTTGTGTACAGACTTGAACGCCTTGAAAAGACGATGGGGCTTGATATAAGGAAATTTGACGATGCCATGACTTTCCAGATTGCGTATATGGTATTATCCCATATGGCCGATCAGGAGAAGATACCGTTGGCTCAAAAGATAAAGGAATTTTCAAGAAAAGATACAAAATAGTTATTGTGAGGTATGAAAAATGGCGAAACAAAGCAGCTATGATGAGTCCAGCATCGCAGTGCTGGAGGGACTTGATGCTGTCAGAAAAAGACCGGGAATGTATATCGGAAGTGTCGGTCAGAAAGGTTTGAATCATCTTATATATGAGATAGTTGACAACTCTGTGGATGAGCATCTTGCAGGCGCATGTAATACTATTACCGTAACACTTGAAAAAGACGGTTCTGCCACTATAGAAGATAACGGACGAGGCATCCCTGTAGGAATGCATGCAAAGGGTGTCTCTGCAGCAAGAGTTGTTTTTTCGACTCTGCATGCCGGAGGAAAATTTGACAACAACGCATATAAGACCAGCGGTGGTCTGCATGGTGTCGGTTCTTCTGTAGTAAATGCACTCTCTGAATATATGGACATAGAGATAAGCAGGGACGGTTTCATACACCACGACAGATATGAAAAAGGAAAACCTACGGTAAAGCTTGAAAAAGGTCTTCTTCCTACAATCGGAAAGACAAAAGCTACGGGAACAAAAATCAATTTTCTCCCTGATGCGGAGATATTTGACAGAATAATCTTCAAAAAAGATGACGTAAAAAACAGACTTCATGAGACAGCATATCTCAATCCGAATCTGACCCTGATTTACAGAGATTTGACCGGGGATGAACCGGAGGTGATAACTTATCATGAGGCTGACGGACTTATCGGATATATCAATTATATGAACAAAGAGGAGGAAGTCGTGCATGAGCCTATATACATAAAAGGCGAGCAGGACGGAATCGAGGTGGAGCTTGCACTTCAGTACACAAACGAGTTCCATGAGAACGTGATAGGTTTTTGTAATAATATATTCAACCAGGAAGGCGGAACTCATATAACGGGATTTAAGACTGTCTTTACAACGGTTATAAACAACTATGCCAGAGAACTTGGAATTCTTAAAGAGAAGGATGCAAATTTTACCGGAGCAGATATTCGTAACGGCATGACGGCAGTTGTATCCATAAAACATCCGGACCCGAGATTTGAGGGACAGACGAAGACAAAACTTGACAATCCTGATGCGGAACGTGTCACCAAGAAGGTCATAGGAGATGAGATAGTTCTTTACTTTGACAAGCATCTTGAGGTTTTGAAAGCTGTTATCGGTTGTGCCGAGAAAGCTGCAAAGATCAGAAAGTCGGAGGAAAAAGCAAAGAGCAATCTTCTCACAAAGCCAAAATTCTCATTTGAATCAAACGGAAAGCTTGCAAACTGCGAGAGCAGAGATGCTTCAAAATGCGAGATTTTTATAGTAGAGGGTGATTCTGCCGGGGGTTCTGCAAAGACCGCAAGAAACAGAAATTACCAGGCTATACTTCCGATAAGAGGAAAGATATTGAACGTCGAGAAGGCCAGCATGGACAAGGTTTTGGCAAACGCCGAGATAAAGACTATGATAAATGCCTTCGGATGTGGTTTTTCTGAGGGTTACGGAAACGATTTCGACATAACAAAGCTCAGATATGACAAGATAATTATAATGGCCGATGCCGATGTCGACGGAGCGCATATATCGACGCTTCTTTTGACATTGTTCTACAGATTTATGCCAGATCTTATCAGGGAGGGACATGTGTATATTGCAATGCCGCCTCTCTATAAAGCTATTCCTTCCAAAGGGGAGGAAGAGTATCTCTATGATGATGTCGCACTTGAAAAATACAGAAAGACACACAAGGGACCTTTCACCTTACAGAGATATAAAGGTCTCGGTGAGATGGATGCCGAACAGCTTTGGGAGACGACATTAGATCCTGAGAGAAGAATGCTTAAAAGAATAGAGATAGATGATGCCAGCCAGGCATCAAGAGTCACAGAGATGCTTATGGGAAATGATGTACCGCCAAGAAAAGCATTTATCTATTCGCATGCGCTCGATGCCGCGCTTGATATTTAAGTCTATAAGTTCGGAGGTTATATTTAGTAATGAGCGAAACAGAACGTATTATACAGACAGAATATTCCGATCATCTGCAGAAATCATATATCGATTATGCGATGAGCGTTATTATATCGAGAGCCATACCGGATGTCAGGGATGGCCTCAAACCTGTTCAGAGAAGAACACTATATGATATGTATGAACTCGGTATCAGATACGACAGACCATACAGAAAATGCGCCCGTATCGTCGGAGATACCATGGGTAAGTACCATCCGCATGGAGACTCAAGTATCTATGATGCGCTTGTTGTTATGGCGCAGGAGTTCAAAAAGGGATTGCCGCTTGTAGACGGACACGGAAACTTCGGATCTATAGAGGGAGACGGAGCTGCCGCGATGCGATACACCGAGGCGAGACTTGAAAAGATTACACAGGAGGCATATTTGGGCGACCTTGACAAGAACGTTGTCGATTTTATGCCGAACTTTGATGAGACTGAGAAGGAGCCGGTTGTTTTGCCGGTTAGAATTCCAAACATACTAATAAACGGTTCGGAGGGTATAGCCGTAGGTATGGCCACAAGCATTCCTCCTCACAATCTCGGAGAGGTGCTTGACGGTGTCGAGGCTTATATAAAGAATCCGGACATAAATACTGAAGAGATGATGAAATACATAAAGGGACCGGATTTTCCGACCGGAGGTATTGTCGTAAATCAGGATGAATTAAAAGCCATCTATTCAACCGGAAGCGGAAAGATAAAAGTCCGCGGTAAAGTTGAAATTGAGAAGGTGAAGGGTGGCAAGGAGCAGCTTGTCATAACCGAGATACCTTATACCATGATAGGAGCCGGAATCGAGAAGTTTTTGAATGATATAAAAGGACTTGTCGAGGACAGAAAGACAAATGATATAACAGATATCTCAAACCAGTCGTCAAAAGAGGGAATCCGCATTGTTATAGAATTAAAAAAAGGCGCTGATGCCACAAAGCTTATGAATCTTTTGTACAAGAAGACAAAGCTTGAAGATACATTTGGAGTAAACATGCTCTGCGTGGCTGACGGAAGACCTGAGACGTTGGGACTTGTACCGTTGATAAGACACAATGTCGAGTTTCAGTATGAGCTTTGTACCAGAAAGTACACTACACTTCTTGCAAAAGAAAAAGAGAAGCAGGAGGTACAGGAAGGTCTCATAAAAGCGGTAAATGTCATAGATCTCATAATTGAGATACTTCGCGGAAGTAAGAATGTAAAAGATGCGAAAGCCTGTCTCACAGAGGGAAAGACCGACGCGATCAAGTTCAAGAGTGCAAAGTCAGAAGCTGATGCAAAGAAACTCAAATTTACCGAGAAGCAGGCTTCAGCCATCCTTGAGATGCGTCTCTACAGACTTATCGGACTCGAGATAGATGCGCTTGAAAAAGAGCATGAAGAGACCTTGAAAAAGATAGCAGAGTACACGGATATATTGAACAATCGTGCAACTATGGCAAGAACTATCTTAAAGGATATCAAAAACCTCAAGAAAGAATATGCCACAGACAGAAAGACTCTTCTTACAAATGCTGAGGAGATTGTTATAGAGGATGCGCCTATAGAGGAGACGGAAGTAACCTTCCTCATGGACAGATTCGGATACGCAAAGGTTGTGGATCTCTCTGTATATGAGAGAAATAAAGAGGCGGCCGATGCAGAGAACAAGATTATATTTAACTGCAGTAATCTTGACAAGATATGTATATTCACAGACAAGGGAAGAATGCATACAATAAATGTGCTCAATATTCCTATGGGTAAATTCAGGGATAAAGGAACACCTATAGACAACATGAGCAATTATGACAGCAGTGTGGAGACTTATGTTTATATACAGGCCCTTTCAAATCTCAAAGACAGGAAGCTTGTATTCGGAACAAAGAACGGTCTTATCAAAGTGGTTGATTCAACAGAATTTGATGTCACCAGAAAAACCATCGCATCGACGAAACTTGCCGATGACGATGAGGTGGTAAGCATTGATGTCTACAATGAAAAAGAGACGATAGTATTGCAGACTTCAAAGGGTATGTTCTTAAGACTCAACCAGGAAGATATACCGGAGCAAAAGAAGAATGCGGCCGGTGTTCGAGGTATAAAACTTGGAACGGGTGATTTTGTCACCAATATTTATCATCTCAAATCAGGTGAGAATATAGTTGTCGAGAGATCCGGCAAAAACTTAGAACTCAACAGGCTTAAAACAGCCGGTCGAGGAACGAAGGGAAATAAGCATTAGCCAAAAAAGCTGATGTAAATAACAATTGTGACGGAAAACAACAGTTTAACTGAAACAAAAAATTCAAAAATTAAAGAAACAAAGAATGTCAATGAGTTTGAGAATGAGATAGAAAAACTCGGATGGGTATTTGGCCTTGATTCGGTATCAGCTCTGGTGGAAGAACTGAAAATAAAAGAGGACATACCTGTAATCCATGTTGCCGGAACAAATGGAAAAGGCTCTGTTTGCCTTATGCTTTCGGGCATAATGAAAGAGGCAAATCTCAAATGCGGACTTTATACATCTCCTGCGGTATTTTATACCTATGAGTCTATCACCATAAACGGACAGGCTATAGAGCAGGATGTGTATAACGATTATATGATCCGAATCAAAAAGGCTTGTGAGGGTGTGGTTGAAAGAGGAATATCGCATCCCACGGCTTTTGAAGTCAAGACGGCACTGGCATACAAATATTTTCATGATATGAAATGTGACATCATCGTGTTTGAGACAGGGTTGGGCGGAAGTCTGGATGCCACAAATTTTATAAGAAAACCGATATGCTCTGTAATAACCGAGATTGGGATGGACCACACGGATATCCTGGGAGATACTATAGAGGACATTGCAAAAGCTAAGGCCGGAATAATAAAAAAAGGCAGTACAATCTTCAATGCCGCGACGGATGATAAGGCAAACTCGGTCATAGAAAAAAAGGCAAAAGAGCTTGGCGCAGATTATCTAAAGGTTTGTTACAATCTTTCAAACGACAGGTCCTATAAGTTGAAAACCCCGGTTGAATGCCAGAAGAGAAATGCCCACACTTCAGAGATTGTGGCGCATTTTGTTCTCGAGAGACTGACGAATATGAATTCTCTTGGTATTGAAAAAACCATAAGACGTGGGATAGAAGAATGCAATTTTCCGGGCAGATTCGAGAGAATAAGTGACAAACCTTTGGTTTATATCGACGGGGGTCACAATGCGCAGGCAGTGAAAGAAGTTGCTCAGACAGTTTTACGACTCGAAAGAGAGCAGAATAAAAAATGGGTGTTTATCTTTGGAATATTGAAGGACAAGGATTATAAAACCGTTTTAGATGAAATGTGTCCGCTTGCAGAGACTTTTCATATCATAACGGTTCCAAATCCCAGAGCGTTGGATGCGGATATTATAAAAAAAGAAGTTTTAAAAAGAAATACCAAGGCAGTTGTTCACGAGAACATAGAGGAGGCAGTGGATGCCGCACTCGATGAGGCTTTGGGGAGTGATACGTGCGTTTTGGCTTTTGGTTCGTTTTATTATTTGAAATATGTAAAGCGTGCCATAAAGAACGGAGAAATATAAAATGTCGGATCTTTCAGGTATAAAAAATAAATTGGGGAAGGTTATTTATCCTATCTTTATGTTTTATCTCATACAGCTGGTTGTCTATTATATTATTGCATTTATAGTGGGCGATTTGAACGATATGAGTCTGGCTTTGCAATTCTTTGCTGGTCTTGCCGTTATCCCTTATCTTATCTATCTTTATAAAAAAGATACGGTATATATGTGGATACACAGGGATTCTTTTTTTAAAAAAAACAACTCGAAAGTTTTAGATTACTTTTTATGTGTACTGTTCGGAATTATGATGGCTGTTTTTTTGAACAACCTTTTCAATCTAACCGGACTTACTAAAGCGGCTACAGGATATGTGAGTGTTCAGCAGAGTTTCTTTTTGGGTGATGTATTCTTTGAACTTCTGGCCCTTGGAATAGTTACACCTTTAGCCGAAGAGCTTATGTACAGAGGAGTGCTGTTCGGATATCTAAATCGATTTTCAAAGCGTATGGAGGCTTATCTTGTAAGCGCAATTTTGTTTGGTTTTGTACATATGAATCTGGTTCAGTTTTTGTATGCATTTATATTCGGAATGTTTTTATGTTTATTTGTGGAAAAACTTGATACCGTATTGGCGTCAATACTTATTCATTCTGCGGCCAATGTGACTTCGGTGGCATCCTCGGAGTACGGTATATTGACGATGACCTCAAATTTATTCGGAAATTTATGCATTTTAATCTGTTTGGCGATTGCATCGGGATTTATAATCCGCTATATTATACTGAAAGCCAAAAAGATATGATTTTTAAATTAAAATTGATCATAGAAGGAGAAAAAACATGAGCGATTACAAAATTAACACAAAATGTGTACAGTCGGGGTACAGACCGGGAAACGGAGAGCCGAGACAGATACCTATAGTTCAGTCCACGACCTTCAAATATGACACGAGCGAAGATATGGGAAAACTCTTCGATCTTGAGGCAAGCGGATATTTTTACACCAGACTTCAGAATCCTACAAATGATTTTGTTGCGGCAAAGATAGCCGATCTTGAAGGTGGAACGGCAGCTATGCTCACATCATCCGGACAGGCTGCAAACTTTTTTGCTCTTTTCAACATTTGTGAATGTGGTTCGCATATTGTTGCTTCATCATCAATATACGGAGGAACTTTCAATCTGATCGCCGTAACAATGGCAAAGATGGGAATCGAAACAACATTTGTTTCCCCGGACAGTACTGAGGAGGAACTTAATGCCGCTTTCAGAGAGAACACAAAAGTTGTATTTGGTGAGACAATCGCAAATCCGGCCCTCACAGTTCTTGACATTGAGAGATTTGCAAAGGTAGCACACGAGCACGGAGTTCCTCTTATCGTTGACAATACCTTCCCAACTCCTGTAAATTGCAGACCTATTGAGTGGGGCGCAGATATAGTTACACATTCAACAACAAAATACATGGACGGACACGGTGCCGGAGTCGGAGGAGCAATCGTTGATTCAGGAAAATTCGATTGGATGGCTCATGCAGACAAGTTCCCGGGACTTTGTACACCGGATGATTCATATCATGGAATAACATATGCCGAGAAGTTTGGAAAAGAGGGAGCATTCATTACAAAATGTACAGCTCAGCTCATGAGGGACTTCGGAAGCATCCAGTCACCGCAGAATGCATTTCTTTTAAATCTTGGACTTGAGTCACTTCATGTTCGTATGGCGCGTCACGTTGAAAACGGACAGGCTGTAGCGGAGTTCCTTCAGACTCAGCCAAAGGTTAAGAGAGTTGTCTATTCTGGTCTTGAAGGGGACAAGTATTATGAGATCGCGAAGAAATATCTTCCAAACGGTGGATGCGGAGTGGTTTCATTTGAACTTGAAGGCGGCAGAAAGGCAGCTGAGGCATTCATGAAGAATCTCAAGCTTGCAGCCATAGAGACACATGTTGCGGATGCCAGAACGTGTTGTTTGAACCCTGCTACATCAACTCACAGACAGATGTCGGATGAGCAGCTTGAGGCAGCCGGAATACCTGCAGGTCTTGTGCGTATGTCATGTGGTCTTGAGGACAAGGAGGATCTCATCGCAGATCTCAAGCAGGCGTTGGAGGCAATTTAAATTTTAAATTAAGGCTTGAATCATATGAATGATGATACAAATATAAATATTACAAAAAAACTGTATGACGGCGATGCCTACCTCAAAGAATTTGAAGCGACGGTTATAAGCTGCAAAGAGAGTGACGACGGAAGATATAAGGTTATACTCGATGAAACATGTTTTTTTCCGGAAGAAGGCGGACAGACACCTGACAAGGGAAAACTGAATGATATAGATGTGCTTGATGTTCAGACGAAAAACGGAATTATAACACATTATGTTGACAAGCCGCTAGAGGAAGGAACACAGGTGAAGGGTATGATTGACTGGGAACACAGATTTTCCAATATGCAGCAGCATAGCGGTGAGCATATTTTTTCCGGTCTTGTACACTCAACCTTCGGATATGACAACGTGGGTTTTCATCTGAGTGATAACGTCGTAACCATGGATTATAATGGTGTTCTTTCTATGGAAGATGTCTATCTTATAGAAGAAAAAGCAAATGATGTCATCTTTCGTAACATAGAGATAATCCCTTCGTTTCCTTCCGATGATGAGATAAAAAATATTGAATACAGAAGCAAGAAGGAGATAGACGGACAGATACGTATCGTTACGATACCGGGTGTTGATGTATGCGCCTGCTGTGCACCGCATGTTAAAAGAACCGGTGAGATAGGCATATTGAAGGTTATGTCAGTCCAAAACTACAAAGGCGGTGTCAGACTCTCCATCTTATGCGGAAAAAGAGCACTTTATGCTTTTAGAAAAAAGAATGAAGTTGTCGCATCGATAACAGGTGAACTTTCCAGCAGTGAGGATACGCTTGTCGACTCAATACAGAAAATAAAAGAAAAAGGGTTAAGCTATAAGCACAAGTTTTCAATGGCGTGCCTGAAAAATGTGAGACGTGAACTTGAGGAAATAGGCGCGGATGAAAAAAATGTAATCCTTTTTGAGGACGGACTTGAGACAGCTACAATCAGAAATCTTGTAAATGAGATGGTCGAAATTCACGAGGGTATATGTGGCATATTTAACGGCTCCGATGAAGAAGGATACAGTTTTATACTGGCAAGCAAAAACATAGACATGAAAGATGTGGCCGGTATGTTAAGAGAAAAAACAGGAGCCAAGGGCGGAGGCAGCAGTGCAATGATACAGGGAGCTACTTCGGCTTTAAAGAAAGATATAACAGAAATTTTACATGTGTAATAAAAAAGGGGCTGTCGCTTTAGATGATGATTAAATCATCATCCGGGCGAGGCCCCTTTCGTTTTATTCCCAGCTATTGGAAGATGACCATGAGTAATAGCCGTCAAAATCTCTAAAATTAACTTTCTTCTTCTTTGTACCTTTTGTAAATGTAAACTTGACCTTTTTATAATTATTGCCGGAGAGATTCAACTCAATATTTTTGAAACGTTGTCTGGCTATGAGTTTTTTGTTTTCATCATACAGATTCACCTGTATAGATTTAAATCGTTTAAGTTTATAGGAGTATTTATTAAAAACATAGAACTCGGCAGTGATTTTTTTATTCTTATAATAAATCTTATATGGTCTAAGATAAATATTATAAAAATCGTAATTTGAAAGATCTTTATCTACACGGTATTTTATGCAGTTGGCTGTAATTTTACGTGATAGTACGGAACTTTTTTTGCTCGTTGTATAGTCGTTATAAGAAACAATATAATACTTATATCTTTTTTTTAGCTTTAGATTTTTATCGGTATATGAAAGCGTAGTATTTTTTTTGATTGTTTTAATGAGCTTATATTTACCGGAACCGGGAGATTTTCGGTAAATTTTGTATCCCTTGGCTTCTTTTATTTTATTCCAAGATAGTTTGATACTATACTTTGAATTACCCTGGACGTTACCTTTTAGTTTTGGAGGATCAAGTGTCTTTATTACTTTGCCGTGAACTATATTGGATTTTGTCGATAAAACATCGTAATAGCTTTCGTTGTCTTCATCATCAGCATAGAATATCGTTCCATCAGCTATGATATAGTAATAATATGTTTTGTTATTTTTGACGCTATAATCGTAATATGATTCGTCAAAAATATCGACTGAATCTATTTGCTTGTAACCTGAGGATTTTTTTGTGGAACGATAGATCAGTGCATAACCGTAATCATCAACACTCCATTCATGTCCGTTAGCACTGCATGCAGTCCAGGATAAATAAATACAACCATCGTCATCCAATGAGTCGCAACTTAAATCCGTTATCCGCCAGTCAGAGTCTGAAGCGTAGGTTTGATACGGTATAAACAGTATTGAAAAAAACAAAAACATGGAAAAGACAATTTTTTTCATAATGCTATCCCCCCAACAATAAAAATATAAATACACAAGTGTATTATATCATAAATTTATTATAATATAAGAGAAGCAATTAAAATATAAGAACAGGGAGTGCGTATGAGGGAATCACTGAAGGCGAAAAAAGAACGGGTACATAAAATCATAGATCTGTTAAAAGAAGAATATCCAAAGACAGACTGCACATTGGATTTTGATGATGCATGGAAGCTGCTTGTGAGTGTGAGACTTGCCGCACAGTGCACGGATGCAAGGGTCAATGTTGTCGTAAAAGATCTTTACAAAGTGTTTCCTACGATGGAGGATCTTGCATTTGCTTCCCCTGAGGAGATAGAAGCGATAGTAAAACCTTGCGGTCTCGGGAAGAGTAAGGCCAGGGACATAAATGCCTGTATGAAAATGCTTCTCACAGATTTTGAGGGCATTGTTCCGGACAGTATGGAAGAACTTTTGAAACTTCCGGGAGTCGGTAGAAAGAGTGCAAATCTGATATTGGGTGATGTGTACGGAAAACCAGCCATAGTCACTGATACTCATTGCATAAGACTTTCGAACAGACTTGGACTTGTGAAAGATGAAAAGGATCCTAAAAAAGTGGAAGATGCTTTGTGGAAGATTGTTCCTCCGGAGGAGGGAAATGATTTTTGCCACAGACTGGTCGATCACGGACGAGAGGTGTGTACCGCGAGGACAAAACCATACTGTGACAGATGTGTTTTGGCACAGTGTTGCCCGTCGGCTCAGGTATTCCTGTAGATTGGATATAAAGGTAATACTTGCAAAATAATAAATTTAATGTAAAATATGAAACGTTGACTAAATGTTATGCTGTCCGAGGAGTATGCCCGGACGGTATTATTATGTTGAATGAGGATTTATAAAAATGATACAAGCCAGCAATATTACACTTAGACTTGGTAAAAAAGCTCTTTTTGAGGATGTAAACATAAAATTCACAGAGGGAAACTGCTACGGAATGATCGGAGCAAACGGTGCGGGAAAATCTACCTTCCTTAAGATTCTTTCCGGACAGCTTGAACCTACAAGCGGAGATGTCATTATCACTCCGGGACAGAGAATGTCCTTCCTGCAGCAGGACCATTTCAAATATGATGCTTATCCGGTTCTTGACACCGTTATAATGGGAAATAAGAGACTCTATGATGTCATGAAGGAAAAGGAAGCCATCTACATGAAGGAAGATTTCTCTGATGAAGACGGAATCCGTGCTTCAGAACTCGAGGCAGAGTTCGCAGAGATGGACGGATGGAATGCAGAGGCCGATGCCGCAACTCTTTTGAACGGACTTGGAGTTCCGCAGGAAGACCATTACACGCTTATGTCAGATATGCCTTCAGCGCTCAAGGTCAAAGTCCTTCTCGCGCAGGCACTTTTTGGAAATCCGGATATTCTTCTTTTGGATGAGCCTACCAACCACCTCGATCTCGATGCAATCGGTTGGCTTGAGGAATTCCTTATAAATTTTGACAATACAGTCATCGTTGTCAGCCATGACAGATATTTCTTAAATAAGGTTTGTACAAACATTGCGGACATTGACTATGGAAAGATACAGCTCTATGCAGGAAATTATGATTTCTGGTATGAGAGTTCACAGCTCATGGTTCGTCAGATGAAGGAGGCAAACAAGAAGAAAGAGGAGAAGATAAAGGAACTTCAGGACTTTATTTCAAGATTCTCCGCAAATGCTTCAAAATCAAAACAGGCTACTTCGAGAAAGAAAGCGCTTGAAAAAATAGAGCTTGAAGAGATTAGACCTTCAAGCAGAAAATATCCGTATATTGATTTCAGACCGGGAAGAGAGATAGGAAATGAGGTACTCACCGTTGACGGGATATCAAAGACAATCGACGGGGTAAAAGTATTAAACAATGTTTCGTTTATTCTTGGACATGATGACAAGGTGGGCTTTGTAGGCGGAAACGAGTTTGCAAAGACAACACTTTTTAAGATTCTTGCAGGGGAGATGGAACCTGATGAGGGAACTTACAAATGGGGAGTAACCACATCACAGTCATATTTCCCGAAGGATAACACAGCAATCTTTGACAACGGTCTTACAATTGTAGACTGGCTTACACAGTTCTCTGAGATAAAGGATGCGACATATGTAAGAGGATTCCTAGGACGTATGCTTTTTGCGGGAGAAGACGGTGTGAAGAAGATGAGAGTTCTCTCCGGAGGAGAGAAGGTCAGAGTGCTTCTCTCAAGAATGATGATAGAGGCTTCTAATGTTCTCATCTTAGATGAGCCTACCGACCACCTCGACATGGAGTCTATAACAGCACTCAACAACGGACTTATAAAGTTCCCGGGCGTACTCCTTTTTGCGTCGAGAGATCACCAGGTTGTACAGACAACCGCAAACAGAATAATAGAGTTTATGCCGGACGGTTCCATAATCGATAAGGTTACAACTTATGATGAGTATCTTGAGAGCGATGAGATGGCCAGAAAGAGATCTGTATATCTTATGTCTGAGGACGACGAGAACGACAACTAGATACATTTATTACCTCGGAGATTGTTATCAATTTTCGAGGTATATTTTATCTCAGCCGGGATAAGTATCTGCTGTTTAGATATACGTTTCTCCCGGGATAAAAAGGGTTTTTGTGGGGGTTTATGAATGATAACACTTTTGTTGATTGAAAAAATATTTTCGCTGTTTCTTATCCTTTTTTTAGGGGCGGTCATAGTGAAAGTCGGTGTGCTGAAATCGGAGGACAGCAAGGTTCTGTCTGCTATTGTACTCTATATAGCTACACCGTGCGCAATAATCACCTCTTTTGAGGTGGATGTGACGGATGAGGTTGTGAGCGGACTGCTTATGGCTTTTTCGGCGGCGCTTGCGATACATGCGATTCTGTTGTTGCTTACTATTCCGATGAGAAAAGTATTGAAGATGGACTCGGTTGAGATTCTTTCCGTAATATATTCAAACGCGGCAAATCTTATCATTCCGATAGTTTCCGCTGTACTGGGAAGCGAGTGGGTTGTCTATTCCTGCGCATATGTTTCCGTCCAACTTTTCTTCCTGTGGAGTCATGCAAAATCCACGATTAGGGAGGAGAAGGGAATAGACATAAAAAAGATTCTCTTAAACGTCAATATGATATCAGTTTTCCTGGGTATAATCATATTTTTGACAGGATTCAGATTCCCGGGGCCTCTGCAGGATACGATGGAATCGTTGAGTTCTATGATCGGACCTACAGCTATGCTTGTCACAGGTATGATAATAGGATCAAAACCGCTTAAGAATATGCTTATATACAAGAGGTTACCGCTTATTGTCGCACTAAGGCTTATAGTTGTACCGTTGATAGTTCTTTCAATTATAAAGTTTACCAATGTCGCGTCACTTATTCCGGAGGGTGAGACAGTTCTTCTCATAACACTTTTGGCGACCACAACACCGTCTGCTTCGACAATAACCCAGATGTCCGTGGTATATGAAAAAGATGCGGATTATGCGGGCGCAATCAATGTCTTTACAACTCTGGGATGTATCATAACAATGCCTATTATTGTGGCTTTGTACAGAATTTAAACTTTAATAATTTTTTAATTTTCAAAAACTTGCCAATTGAATAATTCTTGTTCATAATAGAAACATTAAGAGTGAATTAAGGAGTTATTATGTCAGAAATAGATAATGAGGAGTTTTGCTACATCTGCCGTAGACCGGAGAGCCAGTGTGGCAAGCTTATAAAGATACCCGGAAATATATGCATATGCAGTGATTGTATGCAGTCAACACTTGATACAATGCAGTCAGCGGGCTTCCCGGGAATGGGATTCGGAATGGATCCGCAAACTATGGGATTTGCGAACACGGAGCCAACGGGCAGTGCATCAGATTACTCAAAAAAAGAAAATAATGAGAGCACCGAGATTGAAACGGCCTCAGATTCCGGGGAGGACACACCGGACAAGAAGGATAACGACAAGGACAAAAAGTCGGATTCCCACAGAAGAATGCCAAATATCAGCATGATAAACCTGAGTGATCTTCAGGGACTTATGCCGAACCGTCCGAAGGTTAAGACACATAAAAAAGATGAACCTATTCATCCTATCATTGAGCTTAAAGATATGCCGGCACCACACAAGATTAAAGCAGCTTTGGACGAGTATGTCATCGGACAGGAGCAGGCAAAGAAGGTAATGTCTGTTGCCGTATACAATCATTACAAGAGAATTGCAAGCAGCAGGGATGAAGACGGAATAGAGATTGAGAAATCCAATATGCTTATGATAGGACCGACCGGTTCGGGAAAGACATATTTGGTAAAGACACTTGCGAGAATTCTCAATGTTCCGCTTGCGATAACGGATGCCACTTCACTCACGGAAGCCGGATATATCGGTGATGATATAGAAAGTGTTGTCAGCAAGCTTTTGGCTGCCGCAGACAATGATGTTGAGAAAGCTGAGCAGGGAATCATATTTATCGATGAGATAGATAAGATTGCCAAAAAGAAGAATACAAACCAGAGGGATGTGAGCGGAGAGTCTGTTCAGCAGGGAATGTTAAAACTCCTTGAAGGTTCCCTTGTTGAGGTTCCTGTGGGAGCCAGTAGCAAGAATGCCATGGTTCCGATGGTTACTGTAGATACAAAGAATATACTGTTTATCTGCGGAGGAGCATTTCCTGATCTGGAGGAGATTATAAAAGAGAGACTCAACAAGGAGGCTTCTATAGGTTTCAGAGCGGATTTGAAGGATAAATACGATGACGAGCCGAATTTGCAGACAAAGGTCGTTGTTGAGGATGTCAGAAAGTACGGAATGATTCCTGAATTTTTGGGAAGACTGCCTGTTCTTTTTGCACTCGAAGAACTCACGGAAGATATGCTGGTTGAGATTCTTTCAAAGCCAAAAAATGCTATATTAAGTCAGTATAAAAAACTTCTCGCAATGGACGAGGTGGAACTCAGATTTGATGAGGAGGCTCTTCATGTTATAGCCGCAAAGGCCAAGGAGAAGAAGGTTGGAGCCCGAGCACTCAGGGCTATATTGGAAGAGTACATGTTGGATATCATGTACGAGATTCCAAAGGATGATAATATAGGAACAGTAACTATTACGAAAGAATACATAGAGGGAACCGGGTCACCTCTTATACAGATGAGAGGTGTGCCTCAGATAGAGGGCGTAAGTTGAGAGTATCTTTTCTTATATTACTTATTGTTGCCATATCCGTCTTAATCGGACTTGTAAGCAGCATCAAAAACCGAAGACAATATTTTCCAAATAGTGTGCTCAAATTGATGGGTGCCGGACTTATAGTTGAGATCTGCCATGTCATCATAGCTTTGAGCACGCAGATCTATTTGTCGTCCGTTGCATATTGCCTGTATCTTGTAGCCACGGAATGGCTGGGATATTATCTGTTATTGTTCAGTCTGGATTATATCGGAGAACCCGATCATCCGCTCCTAAAAAAGAATATTATGATAAGCCTTATCATGCTGGATTCGGCATCGCTTGTCTTAAATATGTTTACGGGACATCTGTTTACACTGAAAAAATGCATTGAGGGTGGAGATTTTTTCTGGTACGTAATGGAACTTAAACCTGCATTTTTCACGCATCTTACCTGGGCGTATATAATTATACTCATGAGCGTGTTCTGTATGGTTTATAAGACTTTTCTTTCCGCTGCAATATACAGAAAAAAGTTTTTCTTTATGCTGGTTGTTATGACCGCGGTGGGCTTCTTTGACGGATGTTATATTTTCTACGGATGGGAGTTTAATCTGTCAGTTCCGCTTTATACAGTAGTCGCTGCCGTACTTTATTATTTCTGTATAAGATATATCCCGAAAGGGCTTATAAACAACACGATGGGACTGGTTGTTGACAAGTCGGTATACGGTATTGTTATAGAGGAAGATGACGGAAGAAGGATTTTCTCAAATGCCAGCGCAAAGAATTTTCTGGCAAAGACACCGGAACTCAATATGATCATTGAGAACTGGAGAATATCAAACCAGTACGAGAAGATGGATGTACGCCAGATTCACAATTATCTCGACACGGAAGACGGCGAGAGAATCTATTATGATATGAAATTCAATCGTATAACCGATAAAGAAGGCAATTATATCGGTAATCTCTATATGCTTAAGGATGAGACAAAAGATGTTATCAAGCGTGAGCAGGAAAGATATAATACGATGCATGACCCACTTACAGGGTTATACAGAAAAGACTATTTCTATATCAGGGTGAAAGAGGAGCTTGAGGCGTTCCCGGACAAAGATTATCTTTTGCTTGGAATTGATATTTACAGATTCAGGTTGATAAATAAACTGTTTGGCCAGGAGGCCGGTGATGAGGTTCTCCGTTTTGTCGCATCCCTTTTTAAAGAATATGCGATAAAAGGTTACGTATACGGATATCTCGGGGCAGATCGTTTTGCGCTTCTTATGCCTGCTGAACGATTCTCTATGAATATGTTTAACAAAGAGAGGGTAAATGAGATAAAGCTTGCCAAAGAGTATGCGTATAATATAAGATTTTATGCCGGTATTTACAGGATCAATGACAAAAATGTAAACCCTCAGGTAATGTGTGACAATGCTTTTGCTGCAATACAGACAATAAAAGGGTCCAGAGACAGAGTAGTGGCATTTTATGATGAGACTGTCACAGAAGACATGCTTCAGGCTCAGAACATTGAAACAGAGATTTATGATGCGATTGAGACCGGACAGATTGGTCTGATTGTCGAACCGCAGACCGACTCCGCAGGAGATATCAAGGGTGGCGAGATATCCGCATGTTGGATGCATCCGGAAAAGGGGCTCATAACGGAATCGGGATTTGTCCCGGTACTTGAGGAAAAAGGACTCACATACAGGCTTGACCGATATGTGTGGGAAAAGGCCTGTGTCTATCTGAGAAGATGGATCGATATGGGAAGAGACGATTTGTTTTTGGCATTAAAGATTTCCACCAAGGATTTGTATATGATGGATTCGTTTGAGGTCATAACCGAACTTTGTGAAAAATACGAGATACCTTCCAAGAATATAAAGGTAACCATTTCCGAGGACTCTGTCATGACTGAGGTTGACAGACAGGCAGATGTAATTAAGCGTTTTCAGGGATATGGAATAGATGTTGCAATGTCAGATTTTGGAACGGGAGAGTCCTCACTTAGACTATTAAAATATGCAACATTAAACGTATTAAAACTCGATATCGGATTTTTGGGAAATGCAGATGATGAGAGAGCGAGAAGTATTCTTACCGCAATGATACAAATGTCAAAAGAGCTGGGCATAACCGTTGCATGTAAGGGCGTCGAGACTTATGATCAGATGAAATTTTTAAAACGAGTGGGATGTGATATCTTCTCGGGAAACTTCTTCTCAAAGTCAATGGAAATAGCGCGTTTTGAAGATATGTATTTAAATGAATAGTTTTAGCTCGGCCGGGGGCAAGAACTTCGACTATAGTTAAAACACTCGAATATTGACATAAAATGTGTACATAAAAAGGCTGCCGTTCGGATATACCGACGACAGCCTAGTTTTGTTTTTGTAGTTCAATTATCTAACTACGCTTACATTTACGGCCTGAGGACCTTTTGTTCCGTCAACAACTTCATACTCTACCGGAGCCCCCTGCTCAAGCGTCTTAAATCCATCCATTGTGATGCCTGAGAAATGAACGAAAATGTCATTTCCTGCCTCATCTGAGATGAAACCAAAGCCCTTCTGATTGTTGAACCATTTAACAGTACCCTTACTCATAACGTACCTCCAAAAAATTAATGTGCGTACAATTTGCACAAAAAAATTTTAGCATACCTAAATTTGAAAGTAAAGCATTTAAATGGCCTCATCATAGTCTATTTGCAGTTTATTAAGAAAGGTTTTCAAGTAGTTGTCAAGCGCCTTGTCCAATTCATGTCCCGGTACGAAAGTTTGGTATGAAATACCGTCTGTAAGGAACAGCTTTCCATCGTTATAACTGCATATAAAATACATATTTGTGACGGATGCATCATCAAAACTTATGGCGGTGGATTTTTTTATCTCGTCGACCGTCTGTTTCGGCAGAAGAAATACAAATTTAAACGATACGGGGGTGCGTTTTCCTTTTATGAGTTCAAAGCAGTTGTTCTTTAAATAGGAATACGGAAGCTTTTTTAACCCCGATAAAGAGAGCTCCTCTTTGTCCTCATCAGTGTAGAAACCGTTTTGTATTGTTCCGTCGATATAAAATGAGGCATTTGTGTTTATATAAGCCTCATCCAGCAGGAAATTGTCAAAATATTCGCTCTTTAGCAGATCGATCATAAATTGTTTAACATTTTTTATTTGAAGTGACAGCATATTGCTCCTTTTTTTATGCTGGTTTATATTTATAATTGAATATACAAAAGCAAAAAGTGTTTTTGAAATCAAATATAAGAATAACAGTTAAGGGGTTAAAACTCAATGATAATAAAAGCAATCCTTAGATCAAAGCCGGTGAGAATCTCCGCAGCAATCTTAATCGCACTTCTGTTTGTGAATGGTTGCAGGAAACCGGATATGGAAAGCTATCTTGACGCTTTGGAAGAGGGAAAATTTCAAGAATCGGAAGGGGAGAGCGAAAGCGCTTCGGAGGAGGAGAGCGAAAGCGAAGTTGCACCGTTTCTCGATTTTAAAGAGACAGAGAGCATTTCAGATGGTTGTTACGAGTATTCGATGCTCGGAGATGATGACAGAACTATTTACAATGAAATACTGACAACGATAATGAATCATGATTCAAATGTGGCCATTCAGACGAGAAGTCCGGAAAAACTGGATGATGTATTCAATCGGGTGCTGGCCGATCACGGGGAGCTTTTTTGGGTATCGGGATACAGTTATACTGAGTATACAATAGGAGGAATGGTTGTAGGAATAGAGTTCACACCGGGATACAGTATGACGAAGACCGAGAGGGATTCTATTCAGGAACAGATAGATTCGGCTGTGAGCGGTTATACTGATGCCGTACCTGCAGAGGCCGATGATTATACAAAACTAAAAATACTTTACACACTGTTGGCATCGAATGTCACCTATGACAAGAATGCCAAGGACAATCAGACCATAGTGAGTGTGTTTTTAAACAGGTCCACAGTCTGCCAGGGATTTGCGAATGCGCTGCAGTATCTTGCAACAAAATGCGGTATTCAATCTATAGTTGTTACCGGTATGGGAATGGAGGAACTGCACGCATGGAATATGATAAATATAGAAGGAAGTTTTTATCATGTTGATGTCACCTGGGCAAATACAACTTTTACCGACACCGAGACGGAGAACAGCGCCTCGATAATAAATTATAGTTACCTATGTATGACGGATTCTGATATTTCTGCCGATTACACAATAACGAGCACCTTCGATATACCTATAGCGGAAGATACAACATATACCTATTTTGTTCACGAAAACCGTTGCTTTGATACTTTTGATGAAGGCATTTTGGGCAGTGTGTTAAACGAGGCCGTGACAAACCAAGATGAGAGTGTTTCATTGAAATTTATGACGCAGGAGGCATATGATGCTGCGGTCAATTATCTTCTTGTGGAATTTCATATAAAGGATTTTTGCCCGGATATGACAAAAGCATATTATTACGAAGATTTGGATAAGCTGATCTTAACGATAAGACTTTTATAAAAAAAGAATAAATATTTTAAAAAATAATAGTTTTCATATTTACAAAATGCGGTAAGCATGATACATTACATGTAGTTTTCAAAACTACATGTAATAGAGAGGAAAATTATTATGTTTAAAATACTAGTTGACAGCTGTGGAGAATTCACAAAAGAATTGAAGGACGATCCACGTTTTGAAAATGTTCCGCTCACACTCGAAGTAAATGGTGAGCATATAATCGATGATGAGACATTCAATCAGGCAGAGTTTTTAAGAAAAGTAAAAGAGAGCCCGGTAGGACCAAAGTCAAGCTGTCCTTCACCTGAGGCATATCTTAACAGATTTGAAGATGACGCTGACAGAATATACATGATTACACTTTCCGCAATTCTTTCGGGATCATACAACAGTGCAATGGTTGCGAAGCATATGTATGAGGAGAAACATGATGACAAAAAAATCTATGTATTCAACTCAAAATCGGCTTCGATAGGACAGACACTTATTGCTGTTAAGATAAAAGAGTGCGAGGATGCCGGGATGGATTTCGATGAAGTTGTAAAGACCGTCGAGGATTATATAGCAGAGATGCACACTTTTTTCGTGCTTGAGACCCTTGAAACCTTAAGAAAGAACGGAAGATTGAGCCATTTGAAAGCGTTCGTTGCAGGAGCTTTGAATATAAAACCTGTAATGGGTTCCACGGACGAAGGAAATATTCAACAGCTCGGACAGAGCAGGGGAATGGCAAAAGCTTTAAAAAAGATGGCCGAAGAAGTGAATAAGGCCACGGTGAATACCGAGAACAAGATTCTCGCAATCGCACATTGCAATGCGCCTGAAAAGGCACTTGTTGTAAAGAATGAGATTGAAAAGTATTGTAAATTCAAAGACATCATCATACTTGATACACAGGGTGTGAGCAGTATGTATGCAAGTGACGGTGGAGTTATAGTAGCCGTATAAATGCTTGATGTTTTACCTTTTATCGTTTATTGTGTGGTATGAACTACTGCGATAAAGAGGTGCATATAAATGTTGTCATACAATGAGGTTATCGATGCCATACAGGGGAAGAGGAGATTCGGAGAACTTCCCGGGGCAGAGGTTAGCAAAATAATGTCAGCTGCAGTGGGAAATCCTGAGAGGTCGTTAGAGTTTGTACATATAGCAGGCACAAACGGCAAGGGAAGCACTGCAGCTTTTTTATGTGAAATATTAAAAAATACAGAAGTGAGGACAGGCCTTTTTACAAGTCCTCATCTTGTAAGTTTCAGGGAGAGGATACGTATAGGCGATGAATATATCCCCGAAGATGATGTAACAAGAATCGGCAATATGCTCCTTGAGATGGATTTCGGCGAAAATGTATATCCCACGATGTTTGATTATTGTCTCATGATGGCTCTGATATGGTTCAAGGAGCAAGGCGTAAAGCTAGTCATCTTGGAGACCGGACTAGGAGGGAGGCTTGACTCCACAAATATTATACAGACACCGATTGTAAGCATTATAACTCATATCGGATACGACCATATGGCTATACTTGGCAATACATTGAGTGAGATAGCATATGAAAAATGCGGAATATTGAAAAAAGGAACATACCTCGTCACGGAGGAACAAACTCCGGAAGCAATGTCTGTCATAAGGAAGGAAGCCTTAAAAAGAGATATACCACTTGAAGTGGCGAAAGCGACAGAGCTTGATTTATCTTTGTTTGGAGAATTCCAAAAAAGGAATGCGGGATGCGCCGTAGCTTGTGCCAAGTATTTGAATACAAAAGGTTATCCTATAAGCGATGAGGATATCAAAGAAGGTTTAAAGAAAGCTTTCTGGCCGGGAAGAATGCAGCTACTTTCGAAGAACCCGCTTATACTTATAGACGGAGCACACAATTCCGACGGCGTCGATGCGCTCAAAGAGACGCTGACAAAAAAATTCGGAGAAAGAAAGTTCGATTTTGTTATGGGAGTCATGGCGGACAAAGATTATGAGAAGATGCTTGAGATTATAAAGCCGTGTGTAAAGAGACTCACTGCAGTCACAGTCGATTACGGCAGAGCGGAATCCGCTGAGAATATTGCGTCATTGTGCAGAAAGCTCGGAATGAATGCAACTGCATCCAACGAGCCGATAGAGAGTATCTTAAATGGGATAACAGAGGATACGATTGTGTTCGGATCTTTGTATTTTATAGGAGAAATATTGGGCCTAAATACAAAATATACCAAATAATGTACCATATCTAGTTTTTAAGATTGACCATACATACTATATGTGGTATTATATCTTTCGTGGAAATAATAAAGAGAGTCTTTTAGGGAAAGGTTTAAGTATTATGAAGATTATAAAGCGAAGCGGTGCGGAAGTTGATTACGATTTGGGAAAAATCAAGAGCGCCATTGAAAAAGCCAACGATACGGTTGTTGCTACAGAACGACTCAGTGAAGCTCAGATAAAAGAGATTCTTGATAATATACATGATATATGCAGTCATATGCACAGAGCCATGAACGTGGAAGAAATCCAGGATATGGTTGAGAATGAGATAATGAGACAGCAGGCTTATGCCGTTGCCAGAAAATATATAACATACAGATATAAACATGAACTTCTACGTAAGGCAAATTCTACAGATCAGCAGATATTAAGCCTTCTTGAGTTTGATAATGAGGAAGTAAAACAGGAGAATTCGAACAAGAATCCGACTGTAAACAGTGTACAGAGAGATTATATGGCCGGAGAGGTCAGCAAAGATATCACCAAGAGATTTTTGTTGCCACCGGATATTGTTGAGGCACATGAGCAGGGAATCATACATTTTCATGATTCGGATTATTATGCTCAGCATATGCACAACTGTTGTCTTGTAAATCTTTCCGATATGCTTGAAAACGGTACGGTAATAAGCGGAACTATGATTGAGAGACCGCACAGCTTCTCGACAGCCTGCAATATTGCCACACAGATTATTGCTCAGATAGCCAGCTCACAGTACGGAGGACAGAGTATTTCACTTGCCGATCTCGCACCATTTGTTGATGTCAGCAGACACAAATTCAGAAGAGAGGTAAAGGAGGAGCACGAGGAAGCCGGAATCACTCTCACCGAGGAGCAGATAAACGAGATTGCCGAGGAGAGAGTAAGAGATGAGATAAACCGCGGCGTACAGATGATTCAGTACCAGGTTATAACACTTATGACAACAAACGGACAGGCTCCTTTCGTAACTGTTTTCATGTATCTCAACGAGGCTGAGGATCCACAGACAAGGAAAGATCTTGCAATGGTTATAGAGGAAGTTCTTCATCAGAGAATAAAAGGTGTAAAGAACGAGGCCGGTGTTTATATAACACCTGCATTCCCTAAGCTTATATATGTTCTCGAGGAGGACAATATCACAGAGGGAAGCGAGTATTGGGAACTCACAAAACTTGCCGCAAAATGCACTGCAAAGAGAATGGTTCCGGACTATATCTCAGAGAAGGTCATGAAGGAACTTAAGGTAGACAAGACCGGAAAGGGTACAGTATACGCTTGTATGGGATGTCGTTCGTTCCTCACACCGGATCGTACAACCGAGAACCTTGCAGGAGCGCTGAATTGGGATCCGAACAAAGGAAAATATTACGGAAGATTCAACCAGGGTGTTGTCACATTGAACCTTGTGGATATAGCATGCAGTTCACGAAAAGATGAAAAAGAGTTCTGGAAGATATTTGATGAGAGGCTGGATCTTTGCTACAGAGCGTTGATGGCAAGACACAACAGACTTATGGGAACTCCTTCAGATGTTGCTCCTATACTTTGGCAGTACGGAGCACTAGCCAGACTCAAAAAGGGAGAGACTATCGACAAGCTTTTATTTGGTGGATATTCGACAATATCTCTCGGATACGCAGGCCTTTCGGAATGTACATATTATATGACAGGAAAGTCTCATACAGAGAAGGAGGGAACTGAGTTTGCTCTCGCAGTAATGCAGAAATTAAATGATGCATGTGCAAAGTGGAAAGCAGATACAGATATAGATTTCAGTGTGTATGGAACGCCGCTTGAGTCTACAACATACAAATTTGCAAAGTCACTTCAGAAGAGATTTGGTGTTATTCCTCATGTCACAGACAAGAATTATATAACAAACAGTTATCATGTACATGTCACCGAGGAGATAGACGCTTTTGAGAAGCTTGCTTTTGAGTCACAGTTCCAGAAGCTTTCCCCGGGAGGAGCTATCAGTTATATAGAAGTACCGGACATGAAGGACAATATAGACGCCGTTCTTTCTGTTATGCAGTTCATCTATGACAATATTATGTATGCCGAACTCAATACAAAGAGTGATTACTGTCAGGTCTGCGGATATGACGGAGAGATAACTATTGTAAAGGATGACCACGGAAAACTGATTTGGGAGTGTCCGAATTGCAAAAACAGAGATGAGAACAAGATGAATGTTGCCAGAAGAACCTGTGGTTACATAGGAACACAGTTCTGGAACCAAGGAAGAACGCAGGAGATACAGGATAGAGTACTTCATTTGTAAAAGCGTTTTTATCGGTCTGGGAAGACGATTTTGAAAAAGACTAATAACGAAATTGTGAAAATTCTGCGAACTGGCTTGACTTATAGGGATTTGCATTATATTTTAAAGGAGAAATAAATGTTAATCGGCAAAGCAAGCGAAAGCTTGTGACGCAAAGCTATAGGGCCTGATGATGGCAGCCAGTTGCAGTTTAGACAAGAATTGTAAGGGAGCATCACGGCAGAGATGCTTCCTTTTTTACCTATCATGGTTATAGTCTGCAACAATTAAGAAAGGATTATTATGAGTGGAATATCGAGCATAAGTTCATACGGAAGTTACGCATCTTTAGCAAGCGGAAGTCGTATCAATTCGGCAGCGGATGATGCTGCAGGACTTTCAATCGTAGAAGAAGAAAACGCATATGTAAACGGTCTAAATGTCGGAACGGACAATATGGCTTCAGCGCAGGATATGCTTAATATTTCGGATTCTGCGGCAGCTTCAATAACAGAGTATCTTCAGAGAATCAGAGAGCTTGCACTTCAGGCATCAAATTCTGCACTGCTCAGTGATTCCGATCTTCAGGCTATACAGGATGAGATAGATCAGCTCAAGCAGGGCATAGCAGATGTGGCATCTCAGACCACCTACAATACTCACACATTGCTTGACGGAACAGATACGGATTACGAGATTGCAACCGATGCGGAAGGTTCTACAACAACCGTTTCAACCGCAGATGCTACTTTGGAAGCTCTTGGCATAGCAGATTTTGATGTTACAGGAGATTTTGATATATCTACGATAGATGATGCGCTTGAGATGGTAACAAGCAGCAGAGCCTCTATGGGAGCTCAGTACAATGCACTTGAATATGCAATGAATGTAAATAGTTCTTCGGCGTATTATTCGACAGCGGCAATCTCTCAGATTGAGGATTTGGATTATCCTCAGGCTGTGGAGGAGAGGAAGAAGCAGGAAGTTCTTATGGCATATTCCCTTATGCAGCAGAGACAAGAGCAGAAAGACGAAGAGGAAAAGGCAAGAAAAACTTTTTCAATGTTAATTTAACACACATAATCTTATACATACGGATTCATGTATTATTTAGGGCCGAAAAGGAGACAAAACTCCTATTCGGCTTTTTTAGCCTTGAAATATGCGCCCGATTTTAGTATATTTTATGAGGTTAATTCTAATTAAGATTCGAGGTTTATAAAAATGCAAGGAAGAACCCATAATTGTAATGAACTCAGACTCGCAGACGCAGGAAAAGAAGTAACTTTAGTTGGCTGGTACGAGAATCTGAGAAAGGTAAGTAAAAATTTAGGTTTCATGATCCTCAGAGATTTCTACGGAACAACCCAGGTTGTGGTTGAGACTGAGGATATGATGGAGCAGTTGTCCGGGATAAACTATGAGTCGACACTTGAAGTAAAAGGTGTTGTAAGAGAGAGAAGTTCAAAGAACAACGATATCGCAACAGGTGAGATAGAAGTTGTTCCGAGCGAACTCAATGTTCTCGGAAAATGCAGATACAACGAGCTTCCGTTCCAGATTAACAGATCTAAGGAAGCAGACGAGAATACACGTCTCAAGTACAGATATCTCGATCTCAGAAATCCTGAGGTAAAATCACGTATGGTACTCAGAAGCAAGGTTGTTGCCGATTTGAGAGCAGCAATGATAGCTCATGACTTCATGGAGATAACCACACCGATACTCACTTGTTCATCACCTGAGGGCGCGAGAGATTATCTTGTACCTGCAAGAAATCATCCGGGAAAATTCTATGCGCTTCCACAGGCACCACAGCAGTTCAAACAGCTTTTGATGGCTTCGGGATTTGACAGATATTTCCAGATAGCGCCATGTTTCAGAGACGAGGATGCGAGAGCAGACAGATCTCCGGGAGAGTTTTACCAGCTTGATATGGAGATGGCATTTGCAAACCAGGAGGATGTATTTGAAATATTTGAAGATGTCCTTCCACCGGTATTTGCAAAATACGGAGTATATAAGGAGGCATCAAAGCCACCTTTCAAGAGAATACCATATCTTGAGGCAATGGATAAATATGGTACGGACAAACCGGACCTTAGAATCAATCTCTTGGTAAGCGATGCGACAGATGTATTATCCGATTGCGGATTCGGACCTTTTGAAGGAAACAAGGTTAAGGCGGTTGTTGCCGGAGACTTCAAGGGAACAAGAAAACAGATTGACAAGATGTGCGCCGAGGTTGAGGTTACAAGCGGACAGAAGGCATATTGGTTCAGACTTGATGAAAACGGAGAGATAGTCGGAGGAATTGCAAAGTTTGTTCAGGACAGAAAGGAAGCTGTCGTAAAGGCGCTCAATCTTAAGAACAATGATTTTGTATGCCTTTGTGCCGGAGATTTGAGAACGGCGCAGAAGACTTCAGGTGTTATAAGAAAACTTATAGGAAACACTTTTGAAGGATATATGAAGAAGGAATGCTTTGAGTTCTGTTGGATAGTTGACTTCCCTATGTATGAGATTGGAGAAGAGTCAGGCGAACTCGAATTTTGTCACAATCCTTTCTCAATGCCGCAGGGTGGAATGAAGGCATTGAATGAAGACGATCCATTAAGCATACTTGCATACCAGTACGATCTTGTATGTAACGGTGTTGAGCTTTCTTCAGGAGCTGTTAGAAATCATGATCCTGAAATCATGGTGAGAGCTTTTGAGATTGTAGGTCTTAAAGAAGATGATGTTAAGGCAAAATTCCCTGCAATGTACAATGCGTTCTGCTACGGTGCACCGCCACATGCAGGAATTGCACCGGGAGTTGATAGAATGGTTATGCTCATAGCCGGAGAAGAGAGTATCAGGGAGATAATTCCGTTCCCTATGAATAAGAATGCACAGGATATTATGATGGGAGCACCTGCAACGGTTGATCCAAAACAGCTCGCAGATGTTCATATCAAAATTGATATGCCAAAAACAGATGACTGATTATGAATTACGGTGAAATTAAAAAACATGATATTGCAGACGGACCGGGAGTGAGAGTAAGCCTCTTTGTGTCCGGCTGTACCCATCATTGTAAAGGGTGTTTCAATTACATGACATGGGATTTCAATTATGGTCTTTTATATACAAAAGAGACAGAGGATTCTATAATAGAGGCCCTGAAACCTTCATATATAAACGGTTTGACACTGCTCGGGGGAGAGCCGTTCGAACCTGAGAATGAGAGGGTTTTGGTAGGCCTTTTAAGACGTGTGAGAAATGAACTCCCGGACAAAAACATATGGTGTTATTCCGGATATACATGGGAAGAAATCAATGGAGACAGCAGAGCTCATTGTGAAGTTACAGAGGAGATGCTGTCTCTTTTAGATATCCTTGTGGACGGTGAATTCGAGGAGGATAAGAAGGAATTGATGCTCAAATTCAGAGGGTCAAGCAATCAGAGAATTCTCGATGTTAAAAAAAGTCTGCAAGAGAAAAAAGCCTGTGTCAGTGATGTTTATTTGGACAGAAAATGATTTCACAATTAAAACACATTTTTGAGACAAAATTAACATAATTACTCAATATACTTCTTAGTATACAAGGGAATAACTCAAGGGGAAATAAATCCTGAGTTGAAAGGAGAATAAAAATGAGTAAAACAAGTTTCGGTTCAAAGCTCACGAAGTGTGCGGCTTTAGCTTTGGTTTTTGGTCTTGTGGCAGGAGTCGGATTTGAAGGAAGTTCCTACGCATTATCGAAACTTACGGGAAGCACGACGCAGACTGCAGAGAGCGAGGCAGAAGATACAACATCTTCATCAAATACAATACAGGCTACTACAACAAGTGCCACTGTCACATCGACAAATATATCTGATGTAGTGGACAGTGTAATGCCAAGTATAGTTGCAATCACAACAATGAGCATCGAGGAGGTGCAGAGCTTTTTCGGCCAGACGATGGAATATGAGTCGGAAGGTGCTGGAAGCGGAATCATAATAAAGCAGGACGACACATATCTCTACATTGCAACAAACAATCATGTTGTTGAAGGCGCACAGACAGTTACGGTTCAGTTCAACGACGAGTCGACTGCGACAGCTGAGGTCAGAGGAACTGATGCAAGCACAGATCTTGCTGTAATAATGGTAAAACTCGAAGATTTGAGCGAGGATACATTGAATGCTATAGCAGTAGCTACTTTGGGTGATTCGGATTCGCTTTCCGTAGGAGATTCGGCTATAGCAATCGGAAATGCCTTAGGATACGGACAGTCGGTTACAACAGGAGTAATAAGCGCACTCAATCGTGAAGTCACATCTACAGATGAGACAACCGGAGAGCAAACCACAAGTTATCTCATTCAGACAGATGCAGCGATAAATCCGGGAAACAGTGGTGGAGCGCTTTTGAATGAGACCGGTGAGGTTATCGGTATCAACTCATCAAAGTATTCGGATACTTCGGTTGAAGGAATGGGATTTGCAATACCTATCTCAACAGCGAAACCTATTCTTGAAGAACTTATCCAGAACGGATATGTAGAGGAAACACCTACAGCATACCTTGGAATCTATGGTGTTGCGGTATCTTCAGATGTTGCAGTTACTTATAATATGCCGGAGGGTGTATATATTGCAAACATTGTCGAGGGAAGCGGTGCTGAGGCAGCCGGACTTACATCCGGAATGGTTATCTCTCAGATAGACGGTGAGGATGTCTCTACAATGGAGGAATTGAAAGAGAAAGTTACAGCTCACGCAGTGGGAGATGTTGTCACACTCACAGTATGGGTCAACAATAACGGTACATACGAGTCAAGTGAATACAGTGTAACTTTGACCAGCTCTACCGATTCTGAGTCAGAGACGACAGAAGAGTCAGAAGACTCCGACGATGATTCATCATCGCAGGCAGAGGGACCTTCAAGTGATAAGGAACAGCCTTGGTCGGGAAGTGAACCAGAAGGGGGAAAACCCGGAGAGGATGATTCCGATGACAACGGTGAAGCCAACAATGGTGGAAGCACAGAGACAGATCCTTTTGGAGCATTTAATAATTAGATTAAAATGGCTCATAAAAATTGCATAAAGAACCAAAACATGCTAACATTAATTAGTATGTTTTGGTTCTTTTTTTATAATAAAAACACAATATAATCCAGTGGGGGCGGGGTTACAATGAGAAGAAAAGTTGCGGTATTTGCAGATTATTCCGGAAATGAACTTATATCAGGAATAATGGAAGGAATAGAGAAGGTTGCCTGGGAAAATGATATAGATTTGTATTATTTTGCCAGTTTTGCATTTTGGGAGAATACCGATATGGAAAATATCGGGGAGAGGGCTATATACAATCTTCCGAAGCTTGAAGATTTTGACGGTGTATATATCCTTTCATTTTCTTTAAATTCTGATTATCTTTGCGAAAAATTAAGAAGAGAGGTCCTTGAGACAAATTCAAAAGCGATTACCTTGGACCTGAATCTGGATGGAATCCCCGGGATTGAGACGGACAATGAAATAGGAATGTACAATCTGACAAAGCATCTTATCGAAGTACATGGTGTGAGAAAAGTTATTTATCTTGCCGGTTTTGACGGAGATGAGAACACTCAGAGATTGGGTGGAATAAATAAAGCATTGGCAGAAGTCGGAGAGAGAGTGGATGAGCAGGATGTAGTTCAATGTCTTTGGTCATACTACAAAGCTTTTGATATGGTTTCTATGTACCTGAAAAATCATAGTGAGGTTCCCGATGCTATCATGGCGGGAAGTGATTTGATGGCTTTTGGAGCATGCGGTGCTATAGAGGCATTCGGACTCAAGGTTCCGGACGACTGTATCGTCACAGGATATGACAGAATAAAGTCCAGTGATGAGTATATGCCGGCGATTACAACGGTCGACAGAAAGGGAAAAGAACTTGGAATGGCCGGGATGGAAAAACTCATCAAAATCATGGATGGCGAGGAAGTACCGTTCAGAGAAAAACTTGACAGCTGTATGCGAATAGCTGAGAGTTGCGGATGTAAGCACAAAACTTTATTCGAAACTAAGAGAAATGAGGCTGTGAAAAACAATTTTATGTCCTCCATGAAGAGGATGGAATTTGATAGGCAGATTTGGAAGATGAACAGAAGTGTGCGAAAAGTAGCCACTATGGAAGACTTTCTGGATTATCTGAAGTACACTGTTGCAAATACCGTCGAAGTCACATCCGAGAAGCAGTTTATTTGCATTGCCGACGAGTATTTCACTTCTATCGGAGCTCATGAGTTTTTGGATACAACATTGGGATATGACAGTTATACATGCATATATATAGACAAATATACTCAGGAGCCGACCGTCAAAAAAATAGGCAGATATGAGTTGTTGCCGTTTGATGAAAAGGCATCGAAAAGACCACATTCATACCTTTTTACACCGTTACACGACATGGAAAAAATATACGGTTATGCTGTGTATATCGATTCCATAGATCTTGTGATGAACGGAAAACTTATATCATGGGACGGAACCATAAATCAGGTGTTGGGAAGAGTTCATGAGAGTTTAAAAATCGAACTTATGAACAGACAGATAAGAGAGGCTCTGTACACGGATGTCGTCTCCGGTTTATATAACAGAACCGGATTCAATGATCTGGCGGTTCCTAAAATAGTTGAAAACAGTACAAACAAAGGATTGAGCGCTCTTGTTATGATGGATATAGACAGGATGAAGCTAATAAATGACAGATACGGCCATCTTATGGGTGATAAAGCTATCCAGACTATAGGTAAAGTCGTGAAAAACACATTGCCGGAAAATTGGTTAGGGATACGATACGGCGGAGATGAGTTTATTCTTACCGGAAAATGTGAGAGCGAAGCGGAGATGCTCGAGATAGAATTGAAACTGCAGGAGTCACTTTCGGAAATCATTGAGAGTGACAAAATAGATTTTCCTCTTACGATATCAACCGGAGGAACCATAGTATATCCGGATGAGGTATTCGACATTGAGAAATGTATAAAACTTGCAGATGACACTATGTATGAGATGAAAAAGAACAAGAAAAAATCATTAAATATTTAGCGGAGAGAAATATATATGAAACTTATATCATGGAATGTAAACGGAATAAGAGCCTGTGTCGGAAAAGGATTTCTTGATTATGTGAACGAAGCCGATGCAGATATTTTCTGTATACAGGAGTCAAAAATGCAGGCGGGACAGCTAGAACTTGATCTGCCGGGATACCATCAGTATTGGAATTATGCCGAGAAAAAGGGATATTCGGGAACGGCAGTCTTTTCAAAAAAAGAGCCAAAAGATGTATTTTATGGTATAGGTATAGAGGAACATGACAAGGAAGGAAGAGTTATCACTTTAGAGTTTGATGAGTTTTTCTTTGTGGTCGTCTACACTCCGAATTCTCAGAATGAGCTTAAACGTCTCGATTACAGAATGGTATGGGAAGATGCATTCAGAGAGTATCTCATATCGCTGGACAAAAAGAAACCTGTCATTGTATGCGGAGATATGAATGTGGCACATGAGGAGATCGATCTCAAGAATCCTAAGACCAACAGAAAAAATGCCGGTTTTACTGATGAGGAGAGACAGAAGATGACTGAGCTTCTCGCAGCCGGCTTTGTAGACACATTCAGATATTTTTATCCGGATGCGACGGATATCTATTCATGGTGGTCTTACAGATTTAAGGCGCGTGAAAAGAATGCCGGCTGGCGTATTGATTATTTTATTACGTCAGAGAGGCTCACTGACAAATTGGAAGATTCGAAAATCCATACGGAGGTTTTCGGATCCGATCATTGCCCTGTGGAACTTGATATCAAAATGTAGTATTTTTTCCGTTTACATTAAGGAATTCGTCTTCGTCCATAGGTATGATAAGGCATTTTCGCCCGTCAATTGTGTCGGATTTTATTTCAACGACTTTTTCCGGTTTTACACGGACAATAACATCATAAGTTTTAGAGGTGAGAGTTGCGTCTTCAAGTGCTATGGTTTTTTCTTCAACCTCCTGCTTGAGTTCGGCAACTTCTTCTCTGAGCTCACGCTCACGTCTCTTTTGCTCGCCTATGGCGAGTATTTTTGAATCAACGAGGTATTCACCTTCCGGAGGATTGTCTGTAAATTCCTCCTCTAGTTTTTTCTCTATTTTTTCGCTTACACTTTCCTCGAAACCGGACTCTGACATAAGAGCTTTGAAGGTCTGCGTGTCCAAAACCACAGGGGCTGCCTCGGAGTCGGTTTCATCGGTATTTTCATCTACATAATCTTTTATAGCCTGGGTGAGGTCGGTCAAAGCGACATCTGCTTTTTCCTCGTCGGAGAAGGATGAGCGAACTATATCGGTGAATGCGTTCTTTTTCTCGGTCGCCGTCCTCTGTGATTCGCATCCCAATCCGGCTTCCATAAATGCGGCATTCGGATCTTTAGGATTCTTGCAGTAGTACATGATTGAGTGAATATCCGTGCTTCTGTCATTGAAAGCAGGGAATACAAAACCGTTTTCAGGAAGCCCTACCACCCAGTCACGAACGCGAAGACCGATGGTATTCTCATCTTCTCTGTAGCCCAGTCCGGGCTTTGAAAGTGTTACAGGACATATTGCACAGAGTAAATATTCAAATACTTCCTCAGATTCATCGAGTTTGTTGTTGTCGGAGGTTTTTGTCATAACATCATAATTGTCATGAAACAAAAGAATGAGATAATTGCCGACATAGTCGAAGTTTTCGATGATAAGCTCATAGAATCTGTCCAAAAGATCGTCATTTTTGAGCTCAGACTGTCTTAATCCAAGTAAAAACTGCTGTCTTCCTCCCGGTTGTTCTTCATCGGTAGGAAACGGGAGAGTTAGGATGTTGTTTCCAACGGTACCCGATAATACTTTTTTGGATATCTCAAGATATTTATAGAATTCTTCTTCTTCGAGATTGAGAAAGTTCTGGTTTATTTTTACAACCATCTCTTTGGAAGAGTTGACATAACAACCGCACATTCTAGTGAATGTACAACCGTCCTTTGTGAGTCTTCGCTTAATCTCTAAAACCTCTTTTTTATTCATTGTAGTTCCCCTTAATAATATGGTAAAATTACTCTTGATTATGAGCTTTTTTATTATAGCAGAATTTTTTTGATTTGAGACGACAAATTATGCCTGCAAATAACGGATTGTTGATACGCAGGCAGTATGATGCCGAAATACTGAGGATGGACAACGGCCATATGAATTTAATGAAAAGAGAGATAAACCTTGAACGTCAGGCAAAATGGTTCAGATATTGTTTTTTTGGTCTTACATTGTTTTTGATAATAATGTATGCAATAGGAGAATCACTTCTGCCTAACGAGAATAAGACCTTAAGTCTGGAAGATATCAGATACTCTGACAGTATTTATTATGTAGATGCGGATGGGGAGAAGACAGAGATTTTCACCCCGTATATTCTTGATGACATCGATCGTGGTGAGACATATACGTTGGAACTTGATGTTCCGGATGAAGCAAACAGGTCGGATACAATTGTTTTTTGGACTGCCTGGCAGGTTGTACATGTTCATAACAAGAATACAGGAGAACAATTGTATTCCTATGAGACATCCGACAGCAAGTGGCTTGGAAACAATGTGACGAGCAGATATCACGCCATTGCACTTAATGAGGAGATGCGAGGCCAGACGTTGGTTTTTGAGATGTCCAGCGATTCCGTATACACCGGAATAGTCGGAGAGTTTTTCTACGGAAATTCGCTTCAGGTCTGGGCCGCAATAATGGCTAAAGAAGCCCCGACAGTGATAATAGCTGTATTGTTAAATGTTATCGGATTGGGAATAACAATGATATGTGAGGTCCTTGGAAAATTCGTTTTCAGGAGACATTTGTCCATAGCAAACCTTGGCTGGACACTTACAAACACGGGATCCTTTATTCTGTTCGAGGCAATTTTAAGACAGTTTTTATTCAAGAATGTGTCATGGGTGTCATATTTGGCCATCACGCTTCTTTTGATGATCGCATATTCTCAGATCATATTTATAAATGAAGTACAAAAGATGAGACATCAATATTTCTTCAGTTATTGCATAGCAATACTTATGCTGGTGCTTTTTGGTGTGTATATTTTCCACTTCGCGGGAATTGTGGACATTATCCAGGCTATGCCTTTAATATACACAGTCGCGCTTCTTGGTGGAGTTTGTATTTTGATTACTTTTGCGATTGAGTTTAAAAACGGGTTTATAGAGGAGTATTCATTTGCGGCGATAGGTTTTGTGATTTATTTTATCTCATGTCTTCTTGAGGTTGCTTTTATGTTTACCAGAATGGCAAATCACACAGGAGTTGTCATGGCATGCGGATTGTCTGTCTATGTTTTGATGTCCGTCTATGATGGTACGATAAGATTCATCCAGACAGAGGTTGACCGCTCGAACAAGATAAAAGTGGGAGAGCAGAAGAGCAACTTCCTAGCACAGGTGTCACACGAGATCAGAACCCCGATAAATGGTGTGCTCGGAATGAATGAGATGATACTCAGAGAGTCCGGCGAAGAAAATATAAAGAATTATGCATATGATATCGAGAACCTCGGCAACCTGCTTTTGGCACTTATAAACGATCTTTTGGATTTTTCAAAGATTGAGGAAGGAAAGATGGAAATTATGCCTGTGGAGTATGAGTTAAGCTCCACTCTGGACGGAGTAATCTCCACGCTCAGACCGAAGGCACTTGAAAAACATCTTGATTTCAAGGTTGAGGTTGATGAAGAGATACCGGAATATCTTTACGGGGATGAAATCAGGCTAAGGCAGATAATAATTAATATTGTAAATAATGCCATCAAATACACGGAAAAAGGAAGCATCACCATGTCCGTGGATAAAGTATTTACAGAGCATAGAAAAATAGACTTGATAATAAAAGTGACGGATACCGGAAAGGGAATAAAAAAGGAAGATATTCCATATCTTTTTGATGCCTTCACTAGGGTTGATGAGAGAGCAAATGCTCACATAGAAGGAACCGGGCTGGGACTTGCAATATCTGCAAAGTTTGCGGAATTGATGAACGGAAAAATAACCGTTGAGAGCGAGTATACAAAAGGAAGCTGCTTTACGGTTACAGTTCCTCAGAGAGTAGTAAGGAAGGAAGCCATAGGTGATTTTGAGAAGCGTGTTGAAAAATCATTTAAGGGAAGGGAGGCTTACAGAGAAAGCTTCACCGCGCCGGACGTCAAAATTCTTGTGGTTGATGATAACAAGACGAACCTGAAATTGGCAGAACTTTTGTTGAAAAAGACAAAGGTTCAGGTAACGACCGCTATGAGCGGGCAGGAGACTCTTGAAAAGTTGGAGAAGGAAAATTTTGATCTCATTCTTTTGGATCATATGATGCCGGAGATGGACGGTATACAGACATTGGAGGAGATAAATAAGCGATATCCGGAGCGGGCTTATCCGGTTATTGCACTCACGGCAAATGCCGTGGTAGGGGCGAGAGAAAACTATTTGAAGCAGGGGTTTGAAGATTATATGTCTAAACCGATAAACGGTAAGGCATTGGAGGCGATGCTTATAAAATGGCTTCCTTCAGACAAAGTACAAATAGAAAGCTAGGACAAATGAGGAAATGGGAAAAGATAAGTTAAAACCAAAGTTATTTAGTGTTATTAAGAACTATTCAAAGGAACAGTTCACAAAAGATGTTATTTCGGGAATTATAGTCGCAATCATTGCGCTCCCTCTATCCATCGCACTTGCGCTCGCATCGGGTGTGGGACCTGAGCAGGGTATTTATACTGCTATCGTAGCAGGTTTTATAATATCATTTTTGGGAGGAAGCCGTGTTCAAATAGCGGGACCTACAGCAGCATTTGCCACGATAGTTGCGGGAATTGTGCAGACAAGTGGCATGGAAGGGCTTGTTGTCGCAACGGTCATTGCGGGAATCCTGCTTATTATAATGGGAGTTTTAAGACTCGGAAATCTCATAAAATTTATTCCGTTTACTATAACTACGGGATTTACTGCAGGTATTGCCGTCACAATAGCCATAGGTCAGGTAAAAGATTTTCTCGGACTTACATATGCAGATGGGGTGAAGCCTGTCGAGACTATGGAAAAAGTGAAGGCAATTGCAGATTATATAGGAACCATAAATTACGAAGCGCTTATAGTCGGAGTTATATGTCTTGCAATACTTATAGTATGGCCTAAGGTATCTGAGAAAGTTCCGGGATCATTGATAGCTGTTATAGTCGGAATTCTCATGGTCAAATTTTTGAATATGAAGGTGAATACCATAGGAGACCTTTATACTATAAGTAGTTCACTTCCGACATTCACCTTACCGCATTTTTCTTTTGCACTTATCAAAGCGGAACTCGGTGACGGCGTGACTATAGCGATACTTGCGGCAATTGAGTCTTTGCTTTCATGCGTTGTTGCTGACAGTATGATAAATTCCAAACATCGTTCAAATATGGAGCTTGTCGCACAGGGACTCGGAAATATAGGATCCGTTCTGTTCGGCGGGATTCCTGCGACGGGAGCAATAGCAAGAACAGCGGCAAACATAAAGAACGGAGGACGTACACCGATAGCGGGTATGGTTCACTCTGTCGTTCTTCTTTTGGTGCTTGTTATTCTTATGCCTTATGCAGCGCTTATACCTATGCCTACAATTGCAGCAATTCTTTTTATGGTTGCATACAATATGAGTGGTTGGAGAGTATTCAAAAATCTTGTGAAGACATCACCTAAGAGTGATATCTTTGTATTGCTTATAACATTTTTCTTAACCGTTATATTCGATCTCGTAGTGGCTATCGAAGTCGGAATGCTTTCAGCATGTATTCTTTTTATGAAGCGAATGAGTGAGGAGACAGAAATAAAGGGGTGGAAGTACTTCGATGATGAGAACGATCCGGATGCTATTGAACTTCGTACCGTGCCTGACCATGTCAGGGTATATGAGATAAGCGGACCTATGTTTTTCGGTGTCGCTGACAGAATATCGGATATTACATTAAAAGATTTCACAAGAGTGCTCATCATAAGAATGAGAGGAGTACCTGCTGTGGATGCTACCGCAATGCACTCGCTTGAGGGTCTTTTTGAAGAATGCAAAAAGAGAAATGTCACACTCGTATTTTCGCATGTAAATGAACAGCCGATGAAGACGATGGAGAAAGACGGATTTGTCGATGCAGTAGGAAGGGACAATTTCTGCAAACATATTGACGACGCATTGAAGAGAGCAGCTGAACTGTAAGATCTGATTGGATGTAGATCTTGTTTTACGGTTTAAATAAGGAGGATATATTATGGCATGGTATGACGAGGCAGTATTTTATCACATTTACCCGATAGGGCTTTTGGGAGCACCGACAGAGAATCATTATGACGGTGTTACGCACAGGTTCAAAGAGCTTGAACCATGGATAAAACATGTGAAGAATATCGGATGTAATGCCATATATATCGGGCCTCTTTTTGAGTCGGTGGGTCACGGATATGAGACGACCGATTACAAAAAACTTGACTCCAGATTAGGTGACAATGACGATCTGAAAAAATTTGTAAAAGATTGCCATGATAACGGAATAAAAGTAATCTTTGACGGTGTGTTCAATCACACCGGAAGAGATTTTTTTGCATTTAAAGATATCAAAGAAAAGCGGGAGAATTCGCCTTACAAGGACTGGTATTGCAATGTCAACTTCAGCGGAAACAACGAGTATAATGACGGTTTCTCCTACGACAACTGGGGCGGATACAATCTACTCGCAAAACTGAATCAGTGGAATCCGGCGGTGAGGGACTATATCTGTGATGTTATCAGGTTCTGGATCCGGGAATTCGATGTTGACGGAATCCGCCTTGATGCGGCCGATGTCATGGATTTTGAATATATGAAAGCCATGAGAAGAACCGGAGATTCCTTAAAAAAAGATTTCTATCTTATGGGTGAAGTTATTCACGGAGATTATACCAGATGGGCAAACCGTGACACCCTTCATGCAGTGACCAATTATGTCTTACACAAGGCGCTTTATTCAGGTCACAACGATCACAATTATTTTGAAATAGCACATACTGTAAAAAGGCTGAACGATATGGGGGCAAATGAACCCGGAGGTCTTAAACTTTACAATTTCTGCGACAATCATGATGTGGAGAGAATATATACAAAGCTCAACAACAAAGCACATTTTGTACCTGTTCATATACTTTTGTATACGCTCTGTGGAGTGCCGTCTGTATACTACGGATCGGAATTTGGAATTGAGGGCAAAAAAGAAAAATTTTCCGATGCATCTTTGCGGCCATATATAAATCTTGCGGACCACAAGGATGATTATGAAAACAATCCATGCACGGCTCTTATCGCCGCCTTGGGAAGGATAAGACAGGCGCATCCTGCACTTTCATACGGAAGATATGAGGAATTGTATCTCACAAACAGACAGTATGCTTTTGCCAGAACCTTGGAGCAGAGTAGGGTTATTATAACAGTAAACAATGATGACAATCCGGCAGATTTTAATCTTTATGCAGGAAATGGAACCTGTTATGTCGGGGCATTGAGCGGAAAGGAAGTTGCGGTAAGTGACGGGTGGATAAACGTAAATGTTCAGGCAAATTCGGGCGATATATGGGTGGAAAAGAATGACAATATTACCTATGAGACGATAAAACTTGACGTGAATGTTTTCAAAGAACAGCAGATCAGGGTTGAATCAGAAGAAAAATCAGAGGAAGAATCAGAGGAAGAAGCGGGTTATAGCAATTTGGTCGAAGGGGGAACGACCTCAGATACTAAAAAGGAAGATATAATCGTTGATCTGAACAAACCTTATGAGGAGATGACTGTAAGCGAGTTACAACAATGTGTTTTAAATAAGCTGGCTGCAAACGGACCTTTGACCGATCAAATGAGAAAAGATGTCGCTGATAATGTCTATAGGGATTCTCTTTTGAATTGGGTAAAGAGCTTTAGATAAGGGAAATATTTAGGAGAGGGAGACACGGGCTTAATTATGGAAACTTATATTCCCGGGAAAAACATTAAGGGGCAAAGTGGGACCGTATATGAGAAAGTGGAGCATGACGGAGTTATTCCGGTAAAGGTTTTACGATTTGATCTTACCGACGAAATGGTAGCGGTTCCGATATCAAAACACTGGCACAGAAGCCTTGAGATAATCTATCCGAAAAACGGACGTTCACATATTATAAACAATGGAACGGATGTGATTTTAAATGAGGGTGGACTCTGTATAATAAACTCCGGAAATACTCATGAGATTCTCGGGGATATAAAGCAGAAGGAGTATCACGGATTTGCTTTTCAGATACCGTACGGATTTTTGTCAGAGAACATAATGGACTTCGACTGTTGTTTTTTTGATGAATTTATCTTAAAGCCTGATGAAAAGCTGATTGCACTTTTGAACGACTTGGCGGATATGTATGAAAATCGAAACGGATACAATGTACTTATGATAAAGTCGGTCCTTTACGAGATTCTTTATATACTTGTCAGAGACCATTCGGTGAAACGTATCAAAGATGACAGAATGACAAAAAGTCAGAGAAAACATTTGCTGGAGGCGATAAATTTTCTGGATGATAACAGTGATGTCATAGAATCTGTGCATGAGACCTCGGCTCACTGCGGGCTGTCATACGGATATATAGCAAATCTTTTTACGGAATATATGGGTATATCCATGAGTGAATATCTCAATCAGATACGTGTTGAGAAGGCAGAGGAGGATTTGATATACAGCGAGAAATCAATAACTTCCATAGCACAGGACAGAGGGTTTAAGAACACAAAATCCTTCTATCGGGAATTCGGAAAATCGCATGAGGAGAGTCCTAAAGAATACAGGAAAAAATATATGAGAAAATGACCTAAAAGAGGTGATAAATAACCTTTTTTTGACTGAATTTGTTCCTTATAATTTTATTTGTGTCGGGGATTAGACACGAGCAATAAAAAGTAGGAGGGAACTATGGTTAAGAAATTGGTTGGTTTAACGATGGTAGGGGCTTTGTCGTTCTCACTGGCTGCATGTGGATCTTCGGATTCGGGTTCAGCAACAGCGGAGAGTGAAGCAGAGGCTACCGAGACAACGGAGGAAGTTTCCACAGAGGAGACAGAAACTTCAACCGAGACAGAAGAGGCTGCGGCAGAGGGAACAACAACTGACGGAGACTCAGTATCAGGTACATATGATATATTTATTACCGGATACGATTGGGGTGCAGGAGTAAATGAGGTCACATTGAATCTTGACAGCACTCTCGACTCGGTTTCAGCAGAGGATTTTGCTGTGACTGAGACAAAACAGACAACAGACTGGACATCCGAGAATTTCGATATTATCGAGACAACTGTGGACAGACAGGTTACGGACGCATATTTCGTCGATGCGGACGGCAATAAATCGGAGGATCCGACGGAGAATGTAAAGCTTGAGCTTTATGTATCACCTAACGACGGCTCACCGTTTTTGTTTTCTATGACGACTCAGTTCAACACATACAGCAATCCGTATTATTTGACAATAACATCTTCGGATTCGGCTGCATTTTCACTTGATATAGCACAGGAATATGTAAATAAAGAGACCAGTGCAGACAATTGGTCGGTAGACTCTTATGAAGCAACTGACGGCGTGAAATATGATTATGCATATTTCAATCCTGAGACGGATACAGATACACTTGTAGTCTGGCTCCATGGTATGGGAGAGGGAGGAACCACGGACACAGACCCATATGTAACTATCCTTGCAAACAAAGTTACGGCTCTTGCTTCGGACGAGTTCCAGAGCACAGTCGGAGGCGCTTATGTTGTAGCGCCGCAGTGTCCTACATATTGGATGGACAATGATGGACAGATGGGCAATCTCGCTACAGGAATCGGAGCTGATGGAACAAGCTTTTATTTAAACTCACTTGAGGAGTTTATAGATTCATATGCTGAGAAAGTCGGAGCAGAAAAGATTGTCATAGCAGGATGCTCAAACGGTGGATTTATGACAATGCTTCTCTCATTGAGCCGCCCGGATGCATATGCATGTGCAGTTCCAATCTGTGAGGCACTTTCTGATGAGCTTATAAGCGATGAAGGCATCAATTCACTCATGGATCTTCCTATGTATTTCATCTATTCTGAAGATGATACAACTGTAGATCCTACGGTTTTTGAGATTCCTACAATAGAGCGATTGAAAGCTGCAGGAAAGACATCAGATACACTTCATGTATCAACTACTGAAAGCGTTATAGATACTTCAGGTCAGTACACGGATGAAGAAGGAAATCCTTATCAGTATATGGGCCACTGGTCTTGGATCTATTTCGACAACAACGAGTCGGTATGTAATGATGACGGACTTACAGCATGGGATTTCATTGCAGAATCAGTAAAATAATAGATATCAATTAAGTAACAGGCAAACTGTATTATATGAAAAAAAGAGGTATAACTATAAAATAAGAAAGAAACTAAAAACGGACAAAGTGAATTAAAGAATAAGACAGGTAAAATAAGACAAAGTAAAGGAGTCGGTTTATGACCGGCTCCTTTTTTATCTTCTGGTAAGTCCGTTGGAAGAATAATAGTTTTCTTTGTCATCATACATCATCTTATCAGCTTGCTTCTCCAGTTCTTCGAATCTTGCATTTGGATATTGCCAAATAGAAGCATATCCGATGGACAGTGAAAGAAAGTCATTGTACTGACCCTTCCATACGGAAGCTTGTTGTTTTATTCGCTCTTTTAGAGCATTGCAATTTTCAATCTCAACCAAGGCCATAAATTCGTCTCCGCCGGTTCGATATACTTTTCCGAATTTTCCAACTGAGTAGAGGAGGGTATCGGATGCACCTTTTATCAATTCGTCACCTGCTATATGTCCTTTGGAATCATTTGCTTTTTTTAATCCGTTTATATCTACAGAGAAAACAGCAAACATATCAGATAGACCCTGCCCGTTCATTTTGGCGATGTCTTCGTCATAACTTCTTCGATTGTATAGACGGGTAAGTTCATCAGTCATTGCGATTCTTAAGAGATGTTCTTCTCGTCTTTTTTCTGCTTCGACATCCTGTACCGTAAATATTATCTGATAAGGGATGCCTTTTTCGTCACGGTTTACAACAATATACTGAGCCCTGAACCATCCGGTGATTCTGTTTATAAAATCTGCGGTGATAAGCTTTTTATTTTGCAGTCTGTACTGAAGAGTTGATATATTGGTAAAATTCATGAATTCTTCGTATTGATCCGGCATGATCATACCTGACATTTCTTTTACCATAGCCGTATGACTCTGGTCATGGACAGATATGTCTTTTTTATTCAATTCTTTAGCTGTAAGATTGAGTTCTGTCATCTCAGACAAATCGAGTAGATTTACATTTGTATAAATCTCGGTCATTGAGTTTAAGATATGCATATGTTCTGCTATAGATTTATATTTGTCTATAAGAGAGCGGAAGTAGGTTATCGCAGTATTACCGAGGGCGGTTCCGGCAAAAACCATAACTATTGTCTCTATGGTATATCCACCCATGGAGTGCACAAAATAAGAGCCTGCAGCATCATAGTCTGTCCTGTATTGCGCAAAATAAGGTGAAGTGAGCCAGGTGGCAATAAAGACCATGATGTAATTTATAATTACGGTAAAATAATATATTTTTAGGTCGCAGAACAAAAGTGCAAGCAACGGTGTAAAAAACCAGGTTATATATATGGCAACATGTCCGTTTGACATTTGAACCAATAAAAGGTTTATTGCGATAAGCGCAAAGCAGCTGGATATATAAGAATCCGGATACTTTTGAATGAGAAAAAAATGTATGGTTGAAAGTGCAAACATTATTACGGAAATTTGTATACATACGCCATAGTCAGTCTCATGAAAAATTCCGCCATAGATGCCGAGTGCAATCGCCGGACCGGTCATTACACAGAACCAGAGTATTTTATTCAGAAGTATATTTACATTTATACGGTTCTTTTTATAAAAATCATAATATGTATTGTTTGAATCGTTTTGTATAGTCATATGATATCCCCAATGTATTTCCGATAAACTATTAAAATTTTAACATATATTAGGAAGAAAGTCATCAAAAAATAGGAAATTAGTACCCCTGACTATTCCCCTGTATTTTTTGAATGTCATTCTTTTGTGGAAAAGCGCATAAAATTGTATTTATTTTTTGTTTAATTGTGAAAATTGTCTATGACATTTTAAATCGATTTTGAATAGAATACTTAATAAATAAATATTCAGGTTGTAGCCGAACACGTGTAAGTGAGGACCTTTCACGTGTTTGGCTTTTTTTATATCAGTGAGAGAAGTCCCACACTCTTCAAGTGGGGATTATGACAAACTTGTCTCGCGGAGCGAGTCCTGAATTTGAATTTGTTTTAGGAGGAAATAAATATGAGTGAAACATCAAATACTTATCTGGCAAAGGAGAAAGTAGGAAAACTGATTTTAAAATTTTCCATACCTTGTATTATGTCTCTCTTGGTATCGGCACTCTACAATATCGTGGACCAGATTTTTATAGGAAGAGGAATTGGTTATTTGGGAAACGGTGCAACAAATGTTGTTTTCCCTATAACAATTATATCGCTTGCCATCGCGCTTATGCTTGGTGACGGTTCCGCAGCCTATCTCAGTTTGTGCCAGGGCAAAAAGGATATCAAATCCGCAAATAAGAGCGTAGGTAATGCGATAACACTTCTCGTATCATGTGGTATTATCATGGCAATAGTATTTGCTGTGTTCAAAAATGAAATACTTTTTGCATTTGGTGCGACAGAAAACAACTTTGCATATGCAAACGAGTATTTCAATTATATTGTTATCGGTATACCTTTTTTTGTGCTCGGTAATGGCTTGAACTCAATAATAAGAGCGGATCAGAGTCCTAAGTTTGCAATGATAACAACACTATTGGGATGTATTATAAATGTCATATTGGATCCGATTGCCATATTTGTTTTAAATATGGGAATGAAAGGTGCGGCTTTAGCAACAATCACAGGACAGATTGTCACAGCATTGTGCGGAATTCTCTATATCAGAAAAGCAAAAACATTTAAAATTACTTTAGACGGTCTTAAACTTTCTTTGGATATTGTAAAACGTTTTGTTCCACTTGGAATAAGTAGCTTCCTTACCCAGATATCCATTGTTGTGATAATGGGTGTTATGAACAATGTTCTTGTAAAGTACGGCGCAATGAGTAAATACGGTGCGGATATTCCTTTGACAGTAGTGGGAATTGTAATGAAGGTATTTCAGATAGTTGTTTCGGTTTGTATCGGAATAGCAGCCGGATCTCAGCCGATAATAGGATACAATTATGGAGCAGGTGAAAAAGAGAGAGTAAGGGAAATATTTTTTACTATTTTGAAAGCAGAGGCGGTAGTAGGAGCTGTTTCCTTCATATTATTTGAGGTATTTCCACTTCAAATAACTTCAATATTCGGAAGCGAAGACGGACTTTACAATGAATTTGCCATTCTTTCATTTAGGGTATTTCTTTCAATGATCATATTAACTTGCATACAAAAATCCGTGAGCGTTTTCTTACAGGCGCTTGGAAAACCGGTTATGGCAATGACACTTTCATTGATGAGAGATTTCCTTTTCAGTGTACCTCTTGCGATAGTACTTCCTATGTTTATGGGAGTTGAAGGTGCATTGTTGTCAGCGCCTATAGCGGATATTCTTACAACATTTGCGGTCATTGTATTCTCACTTAAGATATTGAAAGAACTTAAGACGGTAGATACGGAGCGATATGCATACGAGAATTCAAAATCAAAAGAAAACTCAAAAACTAAAATGCCGAATACGGTAAAAGCATACAATTAACAAAAAGAAAAATAGGGACTCGCTTTTATATGTAAAGCGGGTTCTTATTATATACAAAAGAGATAATAAATGTTTGAGACAGAATGTATATGATAAATATAACACTTGGATAGAAATACAGCTCAGAGAATGAAATAATAAAAAATAGGCTGTAAAAAATGATGTTTTTGATTGATTTTTAAATATGACAAAAAGGCATTCAGGCTCACAATAATTAAAACCATAACAGTGAACTGTAAAAAAGAATGTTCTCTTCATTGGAGTACGAATCCAAAAATGAAATTGACACAAGTAGAGCTGTAAAACTTTTAAAAAATGATCTATATAAGCTAAAAAAGGCTTGATTTTACAGCCTGGGATTAAAAAAAATTAATGTAAGCCTGAATGAACCCACGGAGCGGGTTCGAGTTTTTTAGAGCGATAGACGGGGCTCGAAAAAGCCGTCACTATAAAAAAGAAAGGAAAATCAAGGCTTTCATCACCATTATTTTATAAGACACGCACTTAGACACGCAAAGTAGTCACTTCTATTAAATGAGTTCTATAGCTCATTTATCTAAACTCTTTTAAAGACAAACAATCCTATTCGTTTCGGATATTAATTGCTAGATAGTAGAGAAGTTTTGGTAAACGTTTTTCATTTTCATAATTAATGTATCGATCGATCATTGATACTTTGCTTATGTCGTAGCGTATGGTAGACGGAGGAATGGAACAATTGAAACAAAACATTGAAGCAATTAAAAATCAAACTTCAAAATATACTCAAACAAACAGACCGCAGGATTTTCATGAGGTCTGTTTGTTTGGAAATCATTATGTATCTTGTAAGTATTTTATTGCAAAGTCTTTCATAGGCAGAGGCTTGGAGTAGTAGTAACCCTGGAGATAAGTAGCTCCAAGTTTTTGTATCTCATTTGCCATGTTTTCATCCTCTATGCCTTCGGCGGTTATCTCAAAGCCCAGGTGTGAGAGAACATTAATTACGCCCGGAAGCAGCTCGTCAGGAGACTTCATATAATCCCATACAAGGCTCATATCTATTTTTACATTGATAAAAGGACAATTTCTTAAGCGTGCTACATTTGAATAGCCCTTTCCGTAGTCATCCAAAGCGAAACAAAAACCTGCATCTCTTAAGGTTTCCATCTGATTTATCAAAAGACTGTCATCTTTCAGGTTTTCTTCAGTTATCTCCAGATGAATGAGGGTTGAATCTGTGCCTGTTTGCTTTAATATGTTTTGAAGTCTTTCTGCAAGGTCAATTCTCATAAACTGTATGGGAGACAGATTCACGTTTATCCAGGACATACCTTTGGATGTTATATCCATATTATTTATAAACAGACATACTTTTTTAAATACTATTTCGCCCAGTTTGTTAATCGTTCCGTTTTGTTCGGCTATCGGAATGAATAAATCCGGAGGAATAAGGTTGCCATCGGCATCTCTGATA
>JAILHT010000025.1 GCA_024695665.1 Lachnospiraceae bacterium | reverse complement strand
GAATTAAACCGCCGACTACTTCAAAGAGTGCAAAGCGGAGAGACATTGAGGATGTAATGTGGGAATTTACATCCGCAGGTTTTGAAAATATTGAGAAACGGGCAATACCAGATTTGAAAAAAGGGTGGATTGTAAAAGAGGTGAACCTAAAGTGATTGGTATCTCACTCGATGAGCACGGCTGGGCAAATGTTGAATACCTGATGCTTCATGACATCAATAAAAAGACAGCATTTAATATTAAGCATGAGATAATTCTTGGAGGTGCATATGGGAATATGTTTAATTACGATTGGATTTAATATATCGTAATAAAGCACTTACAGAAATAGTAAAAATAGATACATAAATTCAAACCGCATTCATCTTGACTGAACGATAACTATACTTGCAAGTATCGTGTATATACGATAATATATACAATATAACATCGTGACAATATGATAGGTGGAGGCAAAAATGAATCATAACATATTGAAACAGGTTATTTTAGAGCAGATTGAGATAATACAAAATGCCGAGATTATAAGTCGTGACTATGATTTTGAGAAGAATATCAATTACATTCTTGTTGGACTTAGAAGAGCGGGAAAATCAACCCTGTTATACAAGATTGCCAGAGAACTTGTTGAAGCAGGCTGTGACTGGTCTCAGATAATTTATGTTAACTTTGAGGATGATAGACTGTTAGGTTTCACAAAGGATGACTTTAATGACATTGTTGAGACGGCATATGAGCTGACGGATGCAAATGAGATTTATTATTTCTTTGATGAAATTCAAATCATAGATGGATGGGAACATTTTGCCAGAAGAATGGCTGATCAGAAGAAGCATGTATACATTACAGGAAGCAATGCAAAAATGCTCAGTTCTGAGATGGAAAAGGTTCTTGGAGGACGATATCTATCTAAAATGATTATGCCTTTTTCTTTTAGAGAGACACTTGATTATAAAGGTATATCTCATGATGAAAAAGCATTTCTTACATCGTCCAAAGTTGCCAAGATTCGTAGAGGATGTCAGGAATATATTATGGGTGGAGGTTTTCCTGAAGGACAGCATTTATCAAATAAGAGGGAATATAATAAGAGTGTTTACGAAAAGGTCCTTCTTGGAGACATTATAGAGCGTGAAAAAGTGAACAATAAGATGGCACTTAGGCTTATGATAAAGAAAATAGCTGAAACGGTGATGCATGAGATTTCATTTAATACATTAGCCGGAAACGTAAAGGCAACCGGAACCAAAACTTCAACAGACTCCATGATAGAGTACACTGCTTATGCGGAAAATGCGTATCTGCTTTTCAGAAACAGAAATTATGTCGCTAAGTTCGCAGAAAAAGAGAGTACTCCACGATTTTATTTTTATGATAATGGTATTCTGTCATTGTTTCTTGTAGATAAACCATCAGCGCTTTTGGAGAACGCAGTCGCGGTATATTTAAAGCGAAGATATGGCGATGAGGTGTATTATTTCAAATCTACGAAAACAGGAATTGATATTGATTTTTACCTTCCGGAAGAAAGTTGTGCTATTCAGGTTGCATACAATTTGGAAACTGCAGAAGATAGGGAAACAAAAAGTCTCTTGTCTTTTGCGACAAAAACAGAAGGAGTTAAGCGTCTGATTATCGTAACCAATGAAGAAGAGCGTACAATTATAAAAGACGATCTAACAATTGAAGTGATACCAGTTTATAAATTTATAATTGAAAGAAATTTATGTTTTATCGACTATGACTAATCAAGAATTTGGGGAGGTGAATATGGGAATACGCTTAATGACTATTGATGATTACGAAAAAGTATATGAACTATGGATGTCCTGTGCAGGTATGGGATTAAATAATCTTGATGATTCAAGAGAAGGTATACAAAAATTTCTCATGAGAAATCCAGACACATGTTTTGTTGCTGAGATAGAAAACTTTATTGTTGGTGTGATTATCGTTGGAAACGATGGTAGGAGAGGATATATTTATCATACAGCAGTAAATCCTCAATATAGAAAACAAGGCATCGCAAAGAACCTTTTAGATGCATCGATGACAGCTTTACATGAAATTGGAATAAATAAGGTAGCGTTGGTTGTTTTCGATAGAAATGAAATTGGAAATAGTTTTTGGGAGAAAATGGGATTTACAGTTCGCAATGATTTAATATATCGAAATAAAGCACTTACAGAAATAGTAAGAATAGATACATAAATTACAAAAGACAATCTAAAATAGCTGTATTTTTACAATGACAATACGCCGTTGTTTCGGATTGATGGATTTCTTTGCAAATGTAAATAAAGAAGATTAGTATAAATAAACAGAAGGAGAAGAAATCATGCAATTTTTAATAAGAGCATATGATGGCGAGGGAAAACTGGACAAGCGTATGGAGGTACACCCACGTCATCTTGAGGGAATGAATAAAATGAGCGAGCATATCATCACCGCCGGTGGGCTGTTGGATGACGCCGGAAAAATGAAAGGATCGGCCCTTATCCTTGATTTTGAGAGTCGCAAGGAACTTGATGAGTACATTGCCAACGAACCTTATGTTGTTGAAAATGTATGGGAAAAAATTGAGATTGAGCCAATAAATGTGGTTATCGCAAACGAAAAGAGGTAATGAATATGTTCATATTGTTAGTAAGATACAAATGCAAACAGGGATGCAGAGAAAATTTTTATGATGCTATAAGAAAAAATCATATCGGTGAGCTGAGCCGGGCCGAGGAGGGCTGCATCCGGTATGAATATTAGTGTGTTGGAGACATCTGTTTTTGTGGAAGAAGTTGTTTATAGTCAGATGAGAACATTGTGTATTGTAACTTTTGTATTCATTTTGACTTTGCTTGTCCATGTCATTCTGGTGCGAGAAGAAAATACATCTATGAATACCATGATAGGTAATCTAAATGAACCTATGAAGCAGATCACCAACTCGTATATTGAAATGAATGAGAAAAATACCGAACTGAGAAGACTCAGACATGATACCAAGAATCTACTGCTCGTATTACATTCCCTTATCAACGAAAAAAATATGAAAAGGCAGCGGAATATATCGAAAAAATGCATGCGAGAATAAAGTATTTACGGCACAGGCTACGTTGATGTTGATGTGAGACAGCATTTCCGAAGGAGTGCGAAAAAGCATTTGAGATGGGTACAGTTAAACAATAAGTTAAATGAATTTAATTAAAAAGCGTTGTATGATAAAAGGATCTCTTATACAAAAAGAGATTCTTTTTTTTCGTAGTAATGGTTTTTGGGGGTGAAGTTTTCCATAAAGGGATCTCATAAATTCTTAGTTAAAGTTTATGTTAGGGTTGTTTCAGATGGTTCATATAAGAAATTTAAAGGAAACAAAAAATTTCGTCACAAAATATATATCTTGACACGTATTAGTAGTGAAGAAGTAAAAGTGACTTCTGAGGTAATGAAGTTTATCACAGGATATTGTTTTTGACAAGAGCCATTATCGCAGGAAAGAAATCACTTGTAAGAACACATAAACAGCAAGAAAGAGGAGGAAAACGAATGGACAACAACGGAAAAATAAATGGGATGAGTTACAAAGAGATTGTTGAAAATCAGATAGCACAGTGGATTACATGTGTCAGATTTACAGATTTTTATGAGGAGATTGAAAAGAGAATCATAGGACAACCGAACCTTAAACTTGTAATTGCAGATATTTACAGTTATCTGTCCGGTATAGTCTTCGGTAATCCGGCGAATTGCAATATGATACTAAGCGCTCCATCAGGAACCGGAAAAACGGAAACATACAGAGCAATCCGCGAGTATTTTTTAAAGGAGATACCATCATTGCCCATCTATATTTTTGATATTACAGCTGTTACATCAAACGGATTTAAGGGATTGGATGCGGCAAATATATTAACGCCGCTTTTTTCATTACACATAAACCGTCCGTACGGAATCGTATTCCTGGATGAGTTTGATAAGAGGATGGTTCCTTTAACCGATGCCAGAGGAGAGAATATGAACAGGGATGTACAGTCATCTCTTCTGACTATTGTAGAAGGCAATGAAGTACAAGTCAGGGGAGGCATGATAGATACTAGCAATCTCATGTTTGTAGGTTTGGGCTCGTTTGATTCGTTCAGAGAGGAAAAGAAGGATGTAAGACGTCCGGTTGGCATAGGAATGGATTGGAGTTATGTCGAAGATACTCGTGATCACTACAAGGCATTGACTCGCGAAGACATGGTGAGCGCCGGGGCATCGAACGAGCTAATAGGACGCTTTCCGTACATTGTAAACTACGAGCGTTTATCGGACGCTGCGATTACGAGCATCATAGATAAAACAACACAGGAAGTGGCGGAAGAATATAACCTGACGGAACTCATACTTGGTAAGGCAATGTATGATGTCCTTTATGAATGTGCCAACACTAAATTTGGATGTCGTCTTATAGCATCAAAGCTTAAAGAAGCCACTCTGACCGGGTACGCAGATGCTATGGAAAAAGCTCCGGATTTCTACAATACGACAAATGACTATGGTCTTGTCATCACGATAGAGTCACCGGAGGATATCAAAGCGGAATGGGAGATTTTGGATGACAACCCGCTATGCAGCTAATCAAAGCTGTTTAGCGAGGGATTTAAGCAGAATAAGTTTATACAGGCATATGCAAGCTGTTCGGTGTTTTTAATTGAAATAGCATCTTTCATCAGATCAAGATTTTCTGTTTCCATTGTTAAACATTCAGAAACAGAAATATTCTTGGTATCTGAAATCTTCAAAAATTTGTTCTTGTCAAAAACGATGTCATCAGTATTCGGGTTTTCAAATTGCCAGGTCAAATAGACTTCTAAATTCATATTAGAAATCATACGTAAAACAAAACTGCGATTTTCGGAATCCGATGAACTAGTACCATATTGTGATAAATATGTAGTTAATGTCGAATAAAAGTAGGACATCTTATCCCAAAACGAACTTGGACTGTTTTCAACTATCTTTGAAGTGGCATTTTCTGCTTTAATCGTCAATTCGTCTTTGGGCATAGACTCAGCGCGTTCTGCTATTGATAGCAATGATTTTGCGAGTTCAATATTCCCTTTTTGATTTTGAAAATCAATAATTTTACCCATAGCGATATTATATCATGGAAAATTAGTATTACAAAATTACTGACTTATAACGAAGGGTGTTACAAGTTCTGATCTCCAAGGTGTTAGATAATAGTATATGAGATTTCTACAAAGGTAGGGGAGATAGTTGTGGAAGATGTTCGAAATATAGAATTGATAAAGTCATCTATGGTATATGAGCTAGATTAGCAATACATCTTCTAACTATCTTTTTCAAGATCATCAGTTTCATACTATTTTGAATTCGAATAATTCATATATTACGATACGTCTGCCCGTTTTTTAAACTATCCGTTAAATGACAAAAGCCGAAATCCAGGCTACACTTTTAGCATAGAAAATAAGAGCGGAATGAGGAGGAAAAATATTATGGCAGACAGAATGTTGGTAACACAGGCACTCGATGAGAGAGATCTTATTGTTAAGAAGATTCAGGATAAAATTCGAAAAGCAAGTTTTGTTGATACCATAAAGCCTAATGAAGAAAAGGTTTTGGCAGCAAGGGTGTCACGTGATGAGTACGCAAAGGATGCAGAAGGAACATATCAGCAGATTATGGATCTCATCAACCGTTTTATGAAAATCGATGCTGCAATCGTTGCATCGAATGCACAGACAAAGATTACAACGTCTTATGGTGAGTTTACTGTGGCCGGAGCGATTTCACTTCGTAGCAGACTTCGTGGGGGCGGAGCATACTACGGTGAGGCCGATTTTGAAACAGCCCTTAGCCAAAAGATGGAAAGTGAACTTGAAAAATGTCTTGATCTTGCAAAGACAAAAAACAAGCAACTTCAAACTACAGCAGAGAATATGAGACTTTCTATCCTTGGAAAGGATACAAAGGTTAAGGATGAGAAACCGCTCGAAGTTGTGGACACGTATGTGCGCGAAAACACGACAGAGCTTGTGGATCCTTTAGATGTGCAGAAGAAGATAAATGATCTTCAGGATAAGAAGAGCATTCTTTTGAAGGAGCTTGAAACACAGATAAAGGTGTCAAACGCAACAACCTTTATTGAAATCTAGATAATATAAAAAAATGCCTGCAACATGAAAACTTCAAACCCGGTTTCCCTGTAACAGGGTAATGTTACAAGAATGCCTAAGTGCAATAACTTTACAGAAAAAAAGAGTCTGTAACAAATAATAATTTATTTGGTATTAACTGTTTTGTATTTTAGGTTAACGTTGAACTCTTAATGATCAACTGTTTTTTCCTTTTAGTTTGAATTGAGAACTGCCAACGTTGTTTAGACATAGAAATATGTTGAAATCCATGAAATAGGTTATGGCGTTAAACCGGTTGGTCTGAAGATATCCTCATGGCTATGTTGTAGGCTTTTTTATTTGCAAATACGAAGCAGAAATTATTGAATATGCAGTATATTGTCCACCAAACAAGGATGATAATTTCAGAATTTTTGAGAGAATTATGAAGGTATACAACTGAGATGTTTCTTCATACCCGGAGTGTAAGTTGATTTTTCACCCCATAGGATATACAATGTATATACGTTAAGGAGGGCATGTTTATGCAGACTAAGATAAAAACATGGGGCAATAGTCAAGGTATCAGAATACCAAAAGAAGTACTTGAAGAAGCATCATTTGCAGTAGATGATGTTCTTGATGTGAAAGTATCTAATGGCATGATAATGCTTGTCAAACCATTTAGACATAAATCATTAGAAGAGCGAGCAGCTGAATATGGTGGACAGCTCAATTTGGATGGCGAAGCTGACTGGGGTGAACCGGTAGGAAGAGAGATTTGGTAATGAAGGAAGAATTTCATCAAGGTGATATACTTAAGATTGAAAATATAAAGAAACCGGTTTTGGTTGTTAGTAAAGATTTCTTCAATCAAACTTTTGAAATAATAGGCTGTCCGATTTATGAAAAAGGAGAAACCGGTCCTTTACATATACATATACATGCAGAAGAAGTTGAAGGATATGTACAATGTGAAAAAATGGCACTTCTTGATTTGAATATTAGAGGATATTCTAAGATAGATAGTATACATTATCCTGATATAATAAATATCACAGATGCTATTCAAGGTATTTTCGACTACATATAATCAATACTAAAGAAAAAGTGTTTATCTGTACTAGAGAGAATCTCATATAAGAGGTTCTCTTTTTTGTATAACAGAACATATGTGCACACCAATTTCCTGTTTTTTGGACTTTGAGGGGTGTAAATTTTTAGTGTAAATATAAACACATCGACTCCATCGAACGGAAGGGAAAGTCTAAAAAGGAGGCAAAAATATGAAAATAGAGAATATTGAAGAATTGGAAAAAAGAGTGGATTTGGCTATCAAGGCAGTTGCAGCGGATGTGCATTATGCGGAGAGTCTTGGAGTTCTTACAGACATCAGAGAAGAGATGGAACTCTATGATTTTGATGAGAACAAAGATCATCTTTCCATGGGACTGCATGAAGCCGATGGTGCGTATCCGATGCATCCGGAGGTTGCAAAGCTTTTGATCGATATATATGAGGACGGAATTGAAAATGAGAGCGCAGATGCAATGTGTGACCTGGGCTCGTTGTATTATACAGGACGAGCAGGAGAGCAAAACTATGAAAAGGCTGCTTATTATTATGATATGGCGGACAAGGCCGGAAACCGTCAGGCCACGGAAAATATGGGATATATCTATTATTATGGACGTATTGGTCAGAGGGATTATGAGAAGGCTTTTAAGTATTTTGTGAAGGGAGCTTTGGATGGACATCTTCGTTCTTTGTACAAAGTAGGGGATTTTTATAAGAACGGATATTATGTTGAAAAGGATCCAAAGGAAGCATTTCGAATCTATGAGCACTGTACCAATACGATGACTGACGAGGCGGCGCCATTGGTGGGAGCAGATGTCTATATGCGTATGGGAGATTGCTTTTACGAAGGGTTTGGCGTGGAGAAAGACTTGATGATTGCACAGCGATTCATGAGCTCTGCTGAAAATATGTTTTATACGCGTCTGGCTGAAGGTGATTTCTATCAGAAAAGAAATCTGGAGCACGTACTGGATGTGCTCGCAAAAATCAGGAAAGAGATACACGAGGAACTTCTGCCGGATTTGTCGTGGGCCGGGTATAACGACTAGGAGGAAGGCGTATGAAGATTCTTTGTATTTTGATATTTCCGTTTGCATTGTTGGCTGAGCTTATGAAAAGAAATAACGGCGGAGGACGCAGGCGATGAGAAGATTTATATACTGGCTTCGCAGGAAATGGAGAATTCAGGAGAAAAGGTGCGGGCAATGCTGTCTGACTTGTCAGTATTATGAGGAATGTCGTGAGGGGTAAAGG
>JAILHT010000016.1 GCA_024695665.1 Lachnospiraceae bacterium | reverse complement strand
CTATATAGGAGTGGAAACTCCGGATTACAAAAAATTGCAGAGTACCGTGGAGGAACTTGTCTTGGCGCGTGAACAGGCAGATGCGGCAAACCGTGCAAAAACGGAATTTTTGACAAATATGTCCCACGAGATAAGGACTCCAATAAATGCTGTTATTGGAATGAACGAGATGATCTTGAGAGAGTGTGATGATGAGGTCATTTTAGGATATGCGAAAGATGTTGAGACTGCGGGAAAAAATCTAATGTCCATGATAAATGATATCCTTGATATTTCAAAACTTGAATCAGAGAGACTCGAGATAATTGAGGCACCATATAGGCTCAGCTCGCTTCTCAATGATGTGATAAATATGTTTGCCTTCAAGGCGGAGGCAAAGGGGCTTGAGTTTAAGTTGACGGTGGACGAAAATTTGCCGGACGGGCTCTATGGGGATGAAGTCAGAATAAGACAGATAATAGTGAATATAATGTCAAATGCCATAAAATATACGGATAAGGGCTATGTCAAATTTGACGTTGGCGGAGACAGAGACGGTGACATTCTGCAACTCAAAGTGACAGTGACCGATACGGGAATAGGAATAAAACAGGATGATTTTCCTAAACTGTTCCTGCGGTTTGGAAAGATAAATCTCGAGAATAATAAAACTATGGGAGGAACCGGACTTGGTCTTTCCATAACGAAGGAACTTGTCGAACTCATGAACGGAACGGTTGAAGTGACTAGCGAATACGGGAAGGGATCTGTTTTTACGATCACTGTTCCGCAGAGCGTTACGGTTGATGAGAAGGTTGGCAATTTCAAGAAGAGGTATGAGCTCGCCGCCACAGCAAACTCAAAATATAAGGAACAGTTTAAGGCGCCTGACGCAAAGATTCTCGTGGTTGACGATACGGTAGTAAACCTTACGATCGTTTCCAGCCTTTTAAAGAAAACAGAGATATCAATAGATACCGCGACAAGTGGTGAGGAGGCACTCGAACTTACGAAAAGCGTTGTGTATGATGCGATTTTTATGGATTACAGAATGCCTTATATGGACGGGACCGAGACCCTTCGAGTTATAAGAAACCAGTATAACGGATTGAATTTAAAGACACCTGTTATCTGCCTCACGGCCGATGCAATCTCAGGGGCCAGAGAAAACTATATATCGAGCGGGTATACCGACTATCTTATGAAACCGGTGCAGGCAGAAACCTTGGAGCAGATGCTTATAACCTATATCCCTAAGGAAAAGATTATATTCGGGCAGGCTAAGGAGAAACACAAAGCAGAAAATAACGAATCAAAGTTGTATTCGTTATATAAAAAAGAACCTGCGCTCTCATATGAGGATGCGATTTCTGTGTTGGAAAGTGAGGAATTGCTTTTGGAGGTCATAAAGCAGTTCACCCTTACCACCGATGAGGGAAAGGCAGAAATGGAAGAGTATCTAATGGAAGAGGATTACCTGAATTTTACCATTAAGATACATGCACTTAAGAGCTCCGCAAAAAACATAGGCGCAAATGAGCTTTCTGAGGAGGCAAAAGAACTTGAACGTCTGGGAAATATCCTGGGAGAGAAAGAAGCCGGATCCGAGGCGGATGATATAAAAGAAATCATAAGAACAGATGCTCCCGGTGTACTAAAAGAGTATGAGAGAATAAGCAGATTGTTGTCAAAGCTTACGGGTGATGATGAAAAGGAAAAACCACCGGTCGATGTCGACTATCTTAATGAGATATATGACACCGTTGCAGAACTTGCCATGGCATATGATGAAAGCAGTATAGAAGCTCTGCTTTCGGAACTCAATGGATATACACTCCCCGTGGCGGAGAAAGAAAAAGTAAAGAGAATGAAAAAAGCACTAAGAGACTCCGACTGGAGAGCTCTTGAAAGAATTGCAAAGGAATAAAGAATTGATACATATGTCAACCGCTTGACCGCAAGTGTGAATGTTTCACAAAAATGCATTGGTTAAAATAGCCAAATTACACAAAGATGAAAACGTTTTCATAAAATGTATTGACGGAAAGAGAGCGAGTTGCTATTGTAACATTGTTGAATATGAAAACGTTTCCAAAGAAAATGTTTTCAAATTTTTTGAAGACATATGAAAACGTTTTCACAAGATTTCATATGAGGTGCTACAGAAATTGACTATCAAAGATATCGCAGCGAAATGCGGAGTATCTGTCAGCACGGTATCCCGAGTTATGAACAATCATCCTTACGTCAGCAAGGAGATAAGGGAGAGAGTGTTAAAGGTCATAGCCGAAGAACATTTTGTACCGCACGACGGGGCGGTGGATCTGGTCAAACCCCGGACAGATTCCATCGGACTTATCGTAAGAGGTACGAGGAATGAATTCTTCAATGACATGATTCCGACACTTGAGAGTGCAATAAACGACAGTGGCTACGCTTTTTATATGAGCCAGATACATACAAGTGAAGATGAGCTTAGAGCGGCGGCTACACTCGCCAAATCAAAAGCTTTAAAGGGAGTCATCCTTTTGGGCGGACGCTACGATTACACGCCGGAGGAGACAGCGATTCTAGACAATGTTCCGTTTATATGCTGTACATTTACGAACAGTTTCGGGAAGATTTCAAAAGAGTCTTTCTCTTCGGTCAGCATAGATGACGGAAGAGCTGCAGAGGCTGCAGTACAGTTGCTTGTCGACAACGGACATAGAGAGATAGCCATTGTTTTGGCATCTGCGTCGGATCGATCAATCAGTGAACTCAGATATCTCGGATATCGAAGAGCGCTGGAGAAAAACAATATTCCGTATGATGAGAATCTTGTTATCGAGACGGGCGATTTCTCCATGGAAGGTGCCTATGAGGGCATGAAAAAGATGATAGAAAGCGGAAAGAAGTTCACAGCTACCTTCGCAATATCAGATTCCATGGCAGTTGCTTCCATGAAAGCCTTGTCAGATGCAGGCAAAAAACTTCCGGAGGATTGTTCGGTAATAGCAATCGACGGAGTGAAGATGACTGAGTACATCATACCGACACTCACAACTTTTGTTCAGCCGAGGGAAGCTATGGCGAAACAGACGGTGGAGTCATTGAGAGAAATCATAGAAAAGAAATCCGGATATTCCCACGTGGTAATGAAAACGACACTCAGGGAAGGCGGTAGCGTTGCAAAGCTGTAAAAATTATTTTGTTAAAAACATCATCAGATGTAATTAATAAGGAGGTTATTAATATGAAAAAGAAAAATGTACTTGCACTTATGCTTACAGCAAGCATGTGCGCAACTCTTTTCGCAGGATGCGGAAGCTCTTCATCAGAGAGCGCTTCTACTGATGAGAAAGAGACAACAGAAGCGGCAGAGGAGACAACTGAGGCTGCAGAGACAGAGGAAGCTGATGCAGCAGAGGATACAGCTTCAGGAAGCGGTTCTGTTTACTGGTTGAACTTCAAACCTGAGGCAGATGAGGCTCTTCAGGAAATCGCAGCTACTTACACAGAGCAGACTGGTGTTGATGTAAAGGTTGTTACAGCAGCATCCGGAACATATGAGCAGACACTTACTTCAGAGATGGACAAGAGTGCAGCTCCTACACTTTTTGTAATAGGAAACCAGGCATCAGTATCAACATGGGGTGATTATGCAATCGATCTCAAGGGAACTGATGTATACAATGAGCTCAACACTGATTCATTCACACTTTATGACGATTCAGACAGAGCGGTTTCAATCGGATACTGCTACGAGTCATACGGAATCATCGTAAACAAGACTCTTCTTGCAGAGGCAGGATATTCAGTTGACGATATCACAAACTTTGATTCACTCAAGTCTGTAGCAGACGACATCCACGCTCGTGCATCTGAACTCGGATTTGATGCTTTCACATCATCGGGAATGGATGATTCTTCTTCATGGAGATTCTCAGGACATCTTGCAAATATGCCACTCTACTATGAGTCACAGGCAGATGGATGGACAGAGGCTCCTTCAGAGATCAAGGGAACATATCTCAACTACTTCAAGAATGTTTGGGATCTCTACACCACAGATACAGCATATGACAAGACAACACTTGCTACCGGCGGATATGATGCGGAAGCAGAATTCAAGAACGGTGAAGCAGTATTCTATCAGAACGGTACATGGGAGTATGCAGCTTTAAGCGAAGTTTACTCAAATGATGAGCTCGCTATGATTCCTATCTACTGTGGAGCTGAAGGTGAGGAAAATGCCGGCCTTTGCTCAGGAACAGAGAACTGCTGGGCAGTAAACAGCAAGGCTTCAGAGGAAGATCAGCAGGCAACACTTGATTTTATGTATTGGCTTGTAACATCTGAAGAAGGAACAACAATGATGGCAGAGCAGTTTGGCGCAATCCCATACAAGGGAGCAGCAGAGTCTGACAACGTATTCCTTGCAGATGCAAACACACTTCTCTCAGAAGGAAAATACAATGTTGACTGGGCATTCAACTACACACCGAACGTAGATGAGTGGAGAGCAGGCGTTGTAGCAGCTATGAACCAGTATGATGCAGGCGGAGACTGGGCTAACGTTGAGACAGCATTCGTACAGGGATGGGCTACACAGTACGCAGCAGCAAACGAATAATTGATTATAAAAAACCAACCTTCCTAAAAAAATAAGAAATAGTAAGCGACCGGGGGGAAGCTTGATTTGAAGCTTCTCTTCGGTCGCTTTGTTTTTAAACTGATGTGATGGATGACTTTGGAGGAGAACATGAAGAAAAGATTAAAAAATGACGGAACAGCAGTCAATTCCGCTCTGTTAAGAAAGCCGATACAGAGATGGTTCCCACTGTTTTTGCTCCCTACGCTCGCTGCGTTTGTCATAGGTTTTATATATCCGTTCATACAGGGTATATGGCTTTCGTTCTGTAAATTTACAACGACGAGTGACGCGGAGTTCACGGGACTTTCAAATTATTTTAAAGCATTTAAAGATGCGACTTTTGTACATGCATTTTGGTATACGGCACTCTATGCAATAGTGTCACTTTTGATTATCAATGTGCTTGCATTCCTTATCGCCTATGTACTTACACAGGGTATAAAGGGATCAAACCTTTTCAGAACGGTATTTTTTATGCCGAACCTTATCGGAGGTATCGTACTGGGATACATCTGGAGTATGATCTTTGACGGAATCTTAAGCAGATACGGGACATCGATCCTTCTTGAGACCAAGTACGGTTTTTGGGGACTTATCATTCTTATGTGCTGGCAGCAGATAGGATATATGATGATCATTTATATTGCAGGCCTTCAGGCGGTTCCGGAGGACCTTATAGAGGCTGCAAAAATCGACGGTGCAACGAAATGGCAGACATTGATCAACGTGACAATACCGAATGTCATGCCTTCAATCACAATCTGCACATTCCTTACACTCACTAACGGTTTCAAACTTTTCGATCAGAACCTTGCACTCACAGGCGGACAGCCATTCTCATTTATGGCAGACGGAACCATCGTAAAGACGACGGAAATGCTCGCTTTGAATATATACAATACTTTTTACGGACAGAGCTCTTCCGCGAGAGGTGTCGCACAGGCGAAGGCGGTACTCTTCTTCATACTTGTCGCAGCAATCTCGCTTGCTCAGCTTAGAGTCACAAAGGAAAAGGAGGTGCAGCAGTAATGGCATCGGAGACAAAAAAAGCCGGACAGACTTTATCCGGGGAGAGAAAAATAAAAAATACTTTGACAATAATATTTGCGGTTATAGCTGTTGTCTATGTTTTGCCGATATTCCTTGTGCTCTTAAACTCCTTTAAGACAAACACTTTCGTAAAGACAGCCACATTCAGCCTGCCGGATGAGAGCAGCTTTGTCGGATGGGACAACTACATAAAGGGTATGACTTTCGGAAATTATCCTTTTTTGAAATCAGTACTTTTTTCGCTTATAATCACCTTAGTATCGACAGCGCTTATTTTGCTTTGCACCTCGATGGCAGCATGGTATATTGCGAGGGTTGACTCAATGTTCTGCAGGGTATGCTATTATTTGTTTGTATTTTCGATGATAGTGCCTTTCCAGATGGTTATGTTCACCCTGTCAAAGACGGCGGACTCATTGAAACTCAACACACCGTGGACAATTCCTATAGTCTATCTCGGATTTGGAGCGGGACTTGCTGTATTTATGTTTACGGGATTTGTAAAGAGCCTTCCGCTCGAGATAGAGGAGGCTGCGGCCATAGACGGATGCAATCCGTTCCAGACATATTTTAAAGTCATTTTCCCAATGCTTCGCCCGACGATGATATCGGTTGGAATACTTGAAATAATGTGGATATGGAATGATTACCTTCTTCCTTATCTTGTTCTAGACAGAACGGAGTATATGACAATCCCAATTCACATCCAGTATCTTCAGGGAAGTTACGGTGCTGTGGACCTCGGTGCGATAATGGCGCTTATAACAATAAGCATTATTCCTATTATTGTATTCTATCTGACATGTCAGAAATACATTATTAAGGGTGTTGCGGCAGGAGCAGTGAAAGGATAAAAAAATGGAGATAAAAAGAAGCAGTGGAATTCTTATGCCGGTATCTTCGCTTCCATCGAAATACGGTATAGGTACCATAGGAAAAGAGGCTTATAAATTTATCGATTTTCTTGTTGCCTCGGGCCAGAAATACTGGCAGATGCTTCCGCTCGGATCGACGAGCTATGGGGATTCTCCTTACCAGAGTTTTTCCACATTTGCAGGCAATCCGTATTTTGTCGATCTCGAGATGCTTATCAGTGACGGACTTCTCTTAAAAAAAGAGGTGGAGTCCTACAGTTGGGGAGACGACGAGGAGAATGTCGATTACGGCATAATATATGAGAATCGATTTAAGGTCTTAAGAGTTGCGGCAAAAAGAGGTATTGAAAAATACGAGGGTCCCTTCAAAGCTTTTGTGAGAAAGAACAAGGACTGGGTAAAAAACTACGCTCTTTTTATGGCATTAAAAAAACACTTCGGCGAGGTGTCGTGGACAGAGTGGCCGGACGAGGATATAAGACTTCACAAAGATAAAGCATGTAAAAAATATCAAAAGGAATTGAAAGAGGACGTAGAATTTTTTGAATTTGTTCAGTTTCTTTTCTTTAAACAGTGGAAACAACTGAAAGCTTACGCAAGGAAAAACAGGATAGAAATCATAGGAGATCTTCCTATATATGTCGCTCTCGACTCGGCGGATGTCTGGGCTGAAGCAGGATGGTTTCAGCTCGATGAGGAAAATACACCGGTTGCGGTTGCGGGAGTTCCGCCTGACTATTTTAGCGCGGACGGACAGCTTTGGGGCAATCCGCTCTACGATTGGGACAAGATGAAGAAGGACGGATACGGTTGGTGGATAAGAAGAGTAGAAGGAGCATTTATGCTCTATGACGTTCTTCGTATCGATCACTTCAGAGGTTTTGAGAGCTATTGGTCAGTGCCATATGGTGAGAAGACCGCCAGGAAAGGAAAGTGGGTCAAGGGACCGGGGATGGATCTCGTGGGTCTGCTAGCGGAAAGATTCGCGGATAAGGCGTTTATTGCTGAGGATCTTGGATTTATGACTCCGGAGGTGAAAAAACTTCAGCAGGATTCAGGATTTCCGGGAATGAAAGTGCTGGAATTTGCATTTGACTCCAGGGAGGAGAGCGATTATCTCCCGCATACTTACGGAAAACATTGTATATGTTACACAGGAACCCATGACAACTCACCGATTGCACTCTGGAGATATGAGGCCGACAAAGCAGATGTCGCGCTCGCTGTGGAATATCTCGGCATAAATGAAAAGGAAGGTTTCAACTGGGGCTTTATAAGGGGCGGAATGAGTTCCGTGGCAGAACTTTTTGTGGCTCAGATGCAGGATTATCTGGAACTTGGAAAGGGATACAGGATAAATATTCCGGGAACTCTCGGAGGAAACTGGACCTGGAGAATGAAAAAAGGAGCTGCCTCCGCAAAACTTGCAAAAAAAATCGCAAGAATTGTAAAAATATACGGCAGAAGCCAAGCAAAGAAATCAAAAAAGAAATAAAATACAAAGTCATAAACATCACATAAAAAAGGTCGTCATGAGACGACCTTTTTTGTTGAGCGGCATAAATTTATACCAATTGTATTCCGGGTTATCCTCACGGGAAAATAAACAAAAAACATTTGGGAAAGACAAAGGACGTATGCTATAATAAACAAGTATATTTTTTCATTAAGGAGGGTTTTTATAAAATGAAAAAAACAAAAAAATTGGGGGACGCTTCCAAGGTCGCTTATGTGAACTCCATCAGGGGAAAGATCGGAGTAATGGCAGCGATTATGGTAATCTCGGCGGTGATCGTCATGCTTGCAATAGCAGTGCCGAGAACTATATCGGCTATGGATAGTCTTACCAATGCCTATATGTTGACAGAAGCGGAGACGATCGGAGAAGTTATTGAGTTTGATATTGAATCAATGGGGTATGAGACAGCTATTGGGGTTGACAATTTAGACAAGTACCTCCCGGACATCAGTATATCGAATCTTGAGTCATCTTACGGATATGTGGTTGACGGTGTGACAGGAACAATGTTGTGGCATCCGACTGCAGAGAAGATAGGTGAACCGGTGGAAAACTCGGTTGTAAAAGGAGTGGTTTCAAGAATCCAGTCCGGCGAGAATGATATACCTGCTACAGTTGTTACATATGACTATAAGGGGGCTGTCAAATACGCTTCCTATTATGTGTCAAATGCGAGTGATGACGGATCGCGATTCATTTTGGTTGTAACCGCTGACCAGAAGGACATTATGGCTCCGGTAAACAGCTTTACAGTAATTTGTGTAATTGTAGGAATTATCCTTATTATAGTGGAATATATGATAGCAGCTTTCTACGCATCAAGAATTTCTGCTCCGATAGCAGCTATGTCAACTGTTATCTCGGATGTTTCAAACGGAGATCTCACGGTAAGAGTCGGCAATGCCTATAAGAACAGAAAGGATGAGGCGGGTCTTATCGCAAGAAGTACTGATGAACTCGTCAGGAAGCTTTCAGAGGTTGTATCGCATATAACAAGCGCAACCGATGAGGTCGATGCCTCGGCTGAGACATTGAATGTAACAGCTACATCCATAAGTGATACGGCATCGGGTGTAAGCCAGGCTGTGGAGGATGTTGCAAATGATGCAACAAGACAGGCCAATGAGATACAGACCGCCGTAAATAACGTACAGGTTGTAAGCGATGCAATCTCGACAATCTCAAAAAATGCTGACAATCTGAAGAACCAGTCAGCGGATATGAAGGATGCATCCGACAAGTCAACAGAGTATCTCAATTCTTTAGCCAAGTCATCAGAGGAGACGGAGAACAACATAAATGATGTCGCCGAAAAGATACAGGCTACAAGCAATGCCGTTGAGAAGATAGCTGAGTCTGTTGCAATCATAGATTCCATTGCAGAACAGACGAATCTTCTGTCACTCAATGCTAGTATTGAGGCAGCCCGTGCCGGAGAAGCCGGAAAAGGATTTGCCGTTGTTGCTGATGAAATCAGAAAGCTTGCCGATCAGTCTGCCGAATCTGCAAGGACGATCGGTGATGAGATGAAGAGACTTACCGCAGATTCTGAAGCTACGGTTGAGAAGACGGTTGAGATGCAATCCACGCTCAAGGAGCAGAAGGAAATCATAAAGAATACAATCTCAATAGTAGAACACCTTTTAGGTAATATAGATGAGACCAACAATGAGATATCTGAGGTTTCATACAATACGTCCTCGGCAGATGAGTCAAAGGATGTTGTAAGAGAATCAATCTCATCGCTCTCTGATATATCAGAGGAGAATGCGGCTTCTTCCCAGGAGACAAGTGCTTCGATGATGCAACTCAATATGAACGTTTCTACATTGTCCGGTGAAGCGGCGGATCTCAGAAGTCTCGCTGAGGCGTTAAAACAGAATATTGCTTTCTTTAAGATAAATGAAGAAAATGGCGAGAATTAAAAAATAGTTCGATTTTCCCATTGCCATAATGCTATTCATCTTATAGATTTACATAGATTCTTGTGTTTTTACATGAGAATCTATTTTTTTGGAGTACTAAAGGACTAGACATTTTCAAAAATGATGATATAAATAAAGATATAGTTTTCTCAGGAGGTTACAAACTCTGATTGAGATAAAAGATTTTTTTTGAAGCACAGTATTTATATGTATTTGTGGGATAAACGTTTTCATAAGGGTGAGAAAGTGAGTAAGATGGCAAAACAATCAGAAAAAAAGAAAAAAATCAGAAAGATTAGTACCAAGCTTATCTCAAGAATCCTTCCGATAGTAGCTGTTACGATACTGGTATTGGTTATCGTATCGGCGACTTTGGCAAAAAACAGGATGACAGAGATGGCGAATGAGACTCTTGAGTCTTCAATATCAAACCAGGGAGATAATATTGAATCGTGGCTTGGAAAGAACCTCCAGTATTTCGGAACGGTAAAGCATGTTATTGAGAGTCAGAATATGACAGATGATGAAACAGTTGAGGTGCTCAACTCGTTTTATTCGTACAACAGCAACGTACCAAACGGAATGTATATCGGAACCTCCGAGGGAGAACTCATAACTGCGGAAGAGTCAACTTTTGAGGAGAGTGATGTGTTGAGCAGTACCTGGTATCTTCAGGGTATTACACGTGTTGATATGGCATACGGTACAGCGCATAAAGATGCGGATGGAAATACTGTTATAAGTGCAACCGGTATCCTTGATCTTGAAGGTGATGACATAAAGGTTCTAGCGGCAGATGTTCCGCTCGATTCCATAAGCGTCATTGTAAACTCCGGAGTAAAGATGACGGATGCAAGTTCGTTCCTTGTTGACACAAATGACAATACTATTCTTGCACACAGAGATTCAAGTCTGGTTTCGACTACTCTTGACACTTCAAACAGTGACAAACTTTTGAGCGGAGCGGCACAGAAACTTGTGGATAAGGATTACACAACAAGTGAAATCGGTGATTATGTGGTGGCTTTCAAGGAGATATCGGGAACAGACTGGATTCTTATCTCTTATATTCCGAGCAGTATAATCTTAAAGACAGTTACACAGATGGGAAATCTTCTTTCTCTCATCGGTCTTGTTGCTCTTATAATCATCGTTCTTGCTATACTCTACGTAGTTAAGAAAGTTATTGCTCCACTTGGACTCATCACCAATCATATAACAGCAATGTCTGAGGGTGACTTTACTATCGATGTAGATGTTGATAGCAATGATGAGATCGGTATAATGGCAGGAAAGGTTACGGATTTTGTTTCTTCCATGAGAGGAATGCTCACAAGTATTAGCGACGAGTCCGAGAAACTCAGAAGCGAATCCGACAACAGTGACAGGGTATCAAAGATAATGTATGATGCTTCACAGTCACAGTCAGAGGCCATGAAACAGCTCAATGAGACAGTGGATCAGCTTGCAACAGCTGTAAATGATATAGCTCAGAATGCAACAACTCTTGCAACGGTAGTGTCCGATACGAGAGAGAACAGTGACAAGGCAAACGAGAGCATGAAAGAGACAGTCCTTATTTCCAAGAAGGGAAGAAGTGACATGGAGCAGCTCAGCGTGGCTATGAGAGAGATACAGGCGGCCAACACTGAACTTGTCGAATCCATAAACAGTGTAGGAACAGCTTCCGAGGAAATCACAAAGATTGTAGGAATGATCGGAGAGATCGCAGAGGAGACAAATCTTCTCTCACTCAATGCAAGTATTGAGGCAGCCCGTGCCGGAGAAGCCGGAAAAGGTTTTGCCGTTGTCGCAATGGAGATAGGAAAACTCGCACAGACTTCTGCCGAGAGTGCCCAGAATATAGCAAGTCTTATAGGTGAGGTCAGAAAGCTTATCGACAGAGCGGTTGGACAGGCAAATGCAAGTGCCGAGAGTATTCAGGAAAACGGTGAGCTTATACAGGTTGCAGTCGGAACTTTTGATCAGATATATACAAATATTGAAGAGTCTAACCATCTCATTGAAGCAATGATAGAAGACGTGGGTAAGGTGGATGATGTAGCTACAAATGTGGCAGCCATCACAGAGGAGCAGGCAGCCAGTGCAGAGGAGATATTAGCTACCTCAGAGAGTATGGTTGAGATGGCGGATGACATCACAAAGAGCAGCCAGGACGTTGCAGACAATTCAAACGAACTTGCCGATACATCCCACACACTTACTTCTTATGTTAAGAAGTTCAAGATATAAGGAGGATGTAGAAGATGAAGAAATTAATAACATGTCTTTTGACAGCAACACTTTTGGTTACAACAGCGACAGGATGTTCAGGAAATGGTTTATCCGCAGGAAGTGCCACAAGCGGAAAAATCCTTTATATAGTTACAGATTTGAACGATACCTTCAGGGCGACACTCTCTGAGGAGATACAGGCACAGGCCTCTGCACAGGGTGTGACACTTGATATGGTGGAGACCGGAAACAGCGTCGAAGAGCAGGCTGCTCAGGTGGCACAGGCAAAGAGTGCAGGGTATTCCGCTATTATTTTGAGACTTTCAGATGCAAGTACAGCACTTCAGATGAATGTTGCTTCAAACGGTTTGCCTATAATATATGTAAACAACCAGCCGGATGATGAACATTTGAGCGCCGATGAGTTTATCTTTGTCGGATCGGACGAGGAACAGGCGGGACAGTATCAGGCAGAATATGTTTTGAACAAACTCGGGAACCCGGCATCAATGGACGTTATCATATTTGAGGGAGAAGAGGGGCATTCCGGAACAATCGGAAGAACCGACTCTGTAAAGGAAAACCTTAAAGAGAGCGGCTGTGATGTAAATTATGTTTTTGTAGATTATGCAAACTGGTCGGATACCGAGGCACAGGCAAAGTTTGATATATTTATGAAGACGGGACAGAATGTGGATGCCATATTCTGCAACAACGATACAATGGCCCTCGGAGTTATCGAGGGAATGAAAGAACATGGTCTCGATTATTCTAAGATACCTGTATGCGGAGTTGATGCTACATCCGACGGATGCGCATCTATAGAAGCGGGAGAGATGTCATTTACGGTACTTCAGAATGCCGAAGGACAGGCTTCTGCAGCAGTACATGCCGCATCAGTGCTTGCAAGCGGAGATTCGATAAAATCTGTTGAGAATGCTACTGAGGATTGTAAGTATATATTTGTGCCATTTGAGTCTGTTGATTCTTCAAATGTGAGCCAGTACAAATAGAAAATGAGTTGGGGCGAAAACGCGTCGAATCAAAGAGCGACGCATAAATGATGACAGATTATAAAAAGGGGCTGTCGCTTTAGATGATTCTTAGTGCGACAGCCCCTTCGTTAGTTTATGTACTTGTTTACTTATTTGACAGTAGCTTTAGCAGAAAGACCTGCTTTTTTGAAAAGCTTCTTATACTTTGCTTTACAGTTGTTAGGAACGTCTATAGTTGCCTTTTTCGCTATTCCGGACATTGCGCCTGTTTCGACAACTTTTATCTTTTCTGAAGAAATATTAATCTTCTTTAATGATGTGCTGTCGCGGAATGCATCAGCTTTGATGGTTGTAAGTTTAGTTGAGCTAATCTTTACTTCCTCAAGCTTTTTGCATTTGGAGAAGGCTTTTTCGTTGATTTTCTTTATATTCTTTCCAAGTTCAACTGTCTTTGTAGATTTATTCTTGTATAAGGCTTTCTTTTCAACGGAAACAACTTTGTATGTGTATCCACAGTAATCTACAGTGTCAGGAACTTTGATGGATGAAATCTTCTTTGAGGATACACCCTTAAAGCCGACTGTTTTCTTTGACTGATCCAGAACAACATACTTACACTTCTTGTTGCCGCTGCCAACTGAAAACTCGGTATCTTTTTTTACTTTCGTCCATTTAGCATAAAGAGTAAGGTTTTTCTTGACCTTAGAGTCAAAGCTGAAGGAGTTATTTAATTTCTTATCTGTGTACCAGCCTTTGAACCGATAGCCTTTTGCTGTAGGTGTGGCTGGCTTAGTTGCTTTTTTGTATGGCGCAACTTTCTGAGATGAAATCTGTTTACCATGCCCCATCATGTTAAACTTAACCTTGTAATGTGCAGGTAATGTTTTAACCAGTGCGTAGCTTGAGAACTCCTTTGTCTTGAAGGTAACCTTTTTACTTCCTTTAGCGCCGAGAGCAGAAGCCTTCTTATTATGTACCTGAACTACGTTAAAACTTTCAGCCGAATCTGATTCATCCTGGTCTACGAATAAAGTGAATTTAACTTTGTTTTCAAGTTCAGTGACCTCACCTATCTTCTGTTTATCAGCATAAAGATAAATGGAAATGTTAAGGCATTGAACCAGAGAATAATCGTTGTTTTCAACATATTCTTCAATAAGCCTTTGGGTGGTTTTATCAAGGTCATCAGGTGAAACGCTCTTGTAAAATACTACAGGGAGTATTTCTTTGTTATCAGCCTGTGCTTTTTTGACTTTTTCAAGAGTCTTAGCATTTAAGCCGTTACCCTGATAGGTACCTTTCTTTACTTTTTTAAGTATACTATTAACCTCATCGTGGATTTTTTTGTCGTTATACTCAGCGATACCGGCAGTCTGAGAGTTTTTGGTGAGGTCAAATGTGTAAGTCATTTTATAAGGCAGTTCGGTACTGTAAACCTTAACTGTTATGAAGTCACCATAGTCGTTGCAAGCCATAAGAACGGCCGGAGGGTCGTTTGGATAAAGTCCATCGCTTGTACAATCTAGGATTTTTTTGTTAGCAAGGTCAATCTGATAAAGAGGACCAAATACACTATCAAATTCCAAAATTCCATCATCACGATATATGTTAAAGTAATCGATATAATCCTGACCGGCAAAGCTTGAACCATCATAGCTTACAGAGGAGTAGCCCATGCTTTCATTGTACTCGCCACAATTGTTTTTCGTTAAATCAAAGGTATATGTGGTAGCCGTTGGACGTTCATCACTGTAAAGTCTGATTTTTAACTTTTTATTTTCGATGGACAGTTTCTTGATTTTTGCTCCACTGGATGTACATCCGAGGATTTCTTTGTTTTTGTAATCTATGCTATACCATGGACCGCCACTAGTATCGAACTCAATAATTCTACTTTTCTCAAAGACGTTATAATAATCTATGGTTTCTTCCAAAAACTGAGTGTTACTGCCTGATGAAGCAGCTTTGGCTTTATCGAATACATATGTTGCTTCGATAGGAAGTTCTGCACTCCATACTTTAAGTGTTATAAACTGATTAGTTTCTTCTAAAGAAATAATTCTTGCTTTATCCTGATCTTCAAAAAGCCAATCACTAGAACAAGACAGTATTTTTTTTCTTTTAATATCTATGTCGTATGCCGGACCATAATCTGAGTCAAAACTTAAGATGCCACCGCTTATTGTAAACCAACCTATATGATCTTCACCTAAAAGAGAATAGTCGGTTACTAAATTGGTCGTTACGATATTGCCTGGATCCTTATGTGACAAATCAAAAGTATAGGTTCGTTCTACGGGGAATTCGTCACTATAGACTGTAAGCGTTAAAGTATTTCCAGAAGTACTCAGGGAAACTATCCGAGCACCTGAGGAAGAGCAATTAATTAATAGCGCTTTATTATAGTCAATTAAGTAAGAAGGACCCCAGTTTGTGTCAAAATCGAGCATATTGTTGTTATAAACACTGTAATGTCCATACTCGAAGTCTTCGTCATTGTATGTATAAAGACTGAAATAGCCGTTTTGAGATATGTCAAAGGAATAATTGGTATTTACAGGTAATTCATTACTATATAGAGTAACGTTTAATGTAGATCCTTTGAGTGAAAAAGACACAATTTTGCATCCATCGGAGGTGCAATCCATAATAGTTTTAATTTGATAATTGATGGTATAACGTGGCCCCCTAGTAGAGTCAAAAGTGATAGTGTTATGTTCTTTGTCGACTTCATAGTATTCGATTTCATCGTTATCAGGATACTGCGGCTCGTAGTCCCAACGTAAATCAGCTGTAGCCATTTGCTCCAAGGTTAATGCTTGTGATTTTGAAGGAAAAGCAAACACTAACAATGGTGTCAGCATAACCAATAAAAGTAGTCGAATTGAAATAGTCCGAATACTCATAAAACCCCCCTTACATATGATAAATTGACAGATAGTATGTGATTTGAATATAAACCCATAATGCATAATTGACAACACGAAAGATAATTATTTCCAATTTAGTTGGAATTGATTTAACATAAGGTTGCATTTGGTATATGATTATTTAGCATACGAAGAAAACATATATAGATATGTCTATATTAGGAGAAGATGATTTTTGGGGGCGGTTAATCTATGGAATTCATCAATTCTTTAAACATAGTCGAATTATCAAATCCAGGCGTAATATCGCGCCAGCTTCTAAATCCGGAAAATTCCACAAGCACACGTATAACCATAACTGAGGTACATCTTGAGCCGGGCGCAATCCAGCCAAGGCACACGCATGAAAGTTCGGAGCAAATCTGGTATGCGACTAAAGGATGCGGACATCTCCTGTTGGCTGACGATACAGAAAAAGAAATAACCGCTGGTGATGTGGTTCGCTTTGCGGATGGAGATGTGCATGGACTTAAGAATGACGGAGCTGGGGAATTTGTCTATATATCGGTGACATCACCACCTATAAACTTTGGTTACGCATATGAGAAGAAAGCGAATTAACAGATGAATCTATTCACGGTTGTTCAAAAACTGCATGCGTAAACCCCGCACGTGCCGCGCTTTACCGCCGATTTCATCGGCAGGCTGCTTATTTAGTTTTAGAACAGCCTACACGGCCACATCAAAAAGAACTCCCCCTCAAAAGTACGCTAGCGTCCTTTGAGGGAGGGAGTTCTTTCCGATTAACCGTGAATAGTAACGTATTTAGAAAAATTTCAAAATACCTCTTGCAATTATATTCAAGTGGGTGTATTAAGTATTTAGAAATATTTCTAAATACTTAATGAAAGCAGGAGGTACACATGGGATATGCAGAGACTTTTAAAGCACTGTCAGATCCCGCCAGAAGACAGATTTTGGAACTTCTGAAAAAAGGTCCTCTTTCGGCGGGAGACATAGGTTCACACTTTGACATGACGGGTGCGACTATTTCTTATCATTTAAAGATACTTAAACAGGCAGATCTGATATTTGAGAGCAAGGAGAAAAACTTCATTTATTACCAGCTGAATGCGACGGTATTAGAAGAAATCATGTTGTGGATATCAAGTCTACGGGGAGGTGGAAAAGATGATTAAAGCAAATATCAAGACTCTTATCATAACCAGCATCATAACAATTCTTCCGATATTTATCGGTATATATTTTTGGAGTAAACTTCCGGATGTGATGGCTACACATTTTGACGGAAACAATGAGGCAAACGGATATACAGCCAAACTTTTTGCGGTATTTGGACTTCCACTCATACTTCTTGCGGTTCAGTGGATAGCCGCTGTAGTTACGGCAAACGATCCGAGAAAACAGAATATCAGCCCAAAGATTTACACGCTTATTTTGTGGATAATTCCTGTAGTATCCATCATTGGTGCGGTAGGTATTTACCCATACAACCTGGGCTACGCGTTGGATTCACTGTTTATGGCAAAACTGTTTTTGGGATTTGTATTTTTGATAATGGGCAATTTCCTTCCGAAGACAAGACAAAACTATACCATAGGTATAAAGCTTCCTTGGACACTTGCCGACGAAGAAAACTGGAATAAAACACACCGCCTTGCAGGAATCCTTTGGACACTTGGTGGACTTCTCATTATAGTTTTCACATTCCTTGGATTTATGCCGATGAATGCATACTTTGTAATCCTTTGCATCATGGTATTGGTTCCGACAGTATACTCTTATGTGATGCATATCAGAAAAAAACAGTAAAATAAAGATTACCTATCAGACCGGTGTCGCTACGTTTGTAGCCCCGGTCTGAAATAATAAAATCAGGGAGAGAGAAAATGAGACTTATATTTGTGAGACACGGAGAACCCGATTACGAGCACGATTGTCTTACTCCAAACGGAAGAGTGCAGGCGGCTGCAACGGCAGAGAGACTTGCCGGGGAGAACATCAAAGAGATATATGCTTCTTCCATGGGCAGGGCAAAAGAGACTGCTTCGTACACGTCAAAAAAGATAGGCGTGGATGTGAACGTGCTTGATTTCATGCATGAGATTGACTGGGGCGACGCGAGAGACAAAGCGACTGAGGAAAAACTTGATTACGAAGGACATCCTTGGACATTGGGATGCAAGCTTATGGCTGACGACCCGGATATAGCAAACGGAAAAGACTGGGCAAGCCATCCGTATTTCAAGTACAACACCTGCATGGATTATTACAATCTGATAGCGGAAAATATCGATAAATTCCTTGCCAAGTACGGCTTGATAAGGGAAAACGGATATTACAGGTGCGAGAGGGAAAACAAAGATACCATAGCAATCTTTGCTCATGGCGGTTCGGGCGGACTTATGATTTCACATATTTTCAATCTTCCGCTGCCGTTTGTCTTAACTGCAATGCCTTACGGAGTATGCTCGGTTTCGGTTATCGATTTTGCACCGCAGTTCGATGATATAGCCATACCTAGCATAGAGCTTTTTAACGATATGGGACATCTCGATAACGTGAGAGTTGAAAAGCTTCACTTTGAAAAATAAAGAGATGTGTATTCCAACGCAATCATGCTCTCTATGGCTTCCAGCTGGTATGGATGTGTGCAAAGCTCATGGGATGAACTAAAACGAATTGTATCATTTACAAACGGAGGAAGCTCTGTATCAGTCGAGCAAATCATCCATATTTTTGGTTTCTTTATATCAGATACATGGGCTCTTACATCAGAATAATCAAAGTATGAGCCCGTGTATGAAAATATAATAATGAGAGTATTTTCATCTGAAGAAACGATGTGGCTAAACTGGTCTGCAATAGAAACGGCTGTGTAAATCTGCTTATGGAAAGGCATCAGATCAACCTGAAGGTTGATAGCTGCTGACTCGGCTTTCAACAGGCCGAATGCAGAGACTTTATCATACTTTTCGATATCTTTGCAGAGCAAGGATATTTTCTTTTGATTTACTTTTAACATATCTTTTGATATGGAATCAGATACCTTTTTATGCCACGCGACCATCCTTTCATCAAAAGGCATGTCGCTAAGCTTATCGTCTATACTTGGGTTAAAATCATTTATCAGAGCTTTAAGTTCCGTAAAGTCAAAAAGACCGATTGCACGGCAGAAACGGGAAATACTTCCCGTTCCTACATGTGTGCGTTCAGCCAATTCTTTTATACCGATATCTTTTACCTTATCCCTGTTTTCAAGGATATACTTTGCAATGATTGCATTTGTAGAGTCTGCGTCCATAGAATTTATGGCGCTTAGCATCACTACGGTAAATTTGTCGTAAATCATTATTTTCCCCCGGCGAGTTCATAGAGAAGTCGCGTTTTCATAGGCTTTGGATCCACACCCATAGCCTCCATTATTTTAAAGGCAAATGGATATGGAGTAGCAGGACCCTGTGAAGTGATGACATTTTTGTCAAATACAGCCACATCTTCACAGAATATGCCATCAGTAAGCTTCTTGTCGTATCCGGTGTAGCCTGTGACTTTTTTTCCTTTTATGACTCCGGCAGCCTGAAGCACTGTTGTTCCGGAGCACATTCCTGCTATCAGTTTATTGTTTTCATCAAAATATTTCAATACAGCCATGACATCCGGGTTTGCTATGAGTTTCGCACCGGCTTCGCGCCCGCCCGGAACGATGATTATGTCATAATCCTTTATCTCCTCGGAAAACTTTTTGTCACCCTTTATGTACATTTTCTGCATTGAGAAAACATATTCATTTTCGAAGTAAAATGTGTGAGCGGTGATATTTGCTCTTCTAAGAAGGTCCGTAATCTGCATGGTTTCGCTCTCTTCAAATCCTTCTACCATAAGTATGGCAGCTTTTATGCCTTTGTCCTCGTAGCTTAAGGCAGGAAATTCGACAGGAGCTAACTTTCTGTCTTCATCATCAAAGGCATTGAAATAAACCATTCTTGTTTTTACGGAAGGAGCATCGGCACCAAGTATTTCTGCAAGCTTAAAGGCGAAAGCATAAGCTGTAGCCGGACCCTGGGATGTGATGAGATTTTTATCAATCACTATCTTGTCATCTTTTCTGGTTCCGCTTTTTATGTTTTTGGTTGTGGATGGATAGCAGGTGTATTCTCTGCCTTCGAGAAGACCGGCTCTGTCAAGAACCAGAGGAGCGGCGCAAATGGCAGCGATGTACTTGTTTGCCTTGTCCATTTTATTTAAAAGGGAAAGAAGTTTTTTGTTATTTCTCATGGCATCGGCTCCGCCGTATCCGCCCGGAAGAACTACCATGTCATAATCCAAAATGGAGTCGTCCAAAACCCTGTCGGTTTTTATAGTGATGTCGTGGGCTCCGGTGATTTCTGTTTTATCGAGACCGAT
>JAILHT010000028.1 GCA_024695665.1 Lachnospiraceae bacterium | reverse complement strand
CTCCATATGATGAAAGGAACACCTTACATCTACCAGGGTGAAGAGATTGGAATGACAAACACAGTCTTTTCTTCGATAGACGATTGTAAAGATATAGAGGAGATAAATGCTTACAAGCAGTATGTCACCGACAACAAAATCGTCTCCTCTGATGAGATGTTAAAATGTTTTAACGCGGTAGCGAGGGACAACGCAAGAACACCAATGCAGTGGGATGACTCAAAAAATTCAGGATTCACCACCGGCACTCCGTGGATAAAAGTAAACGACAACTACAGAGAGATAAATACCGCACAGGCATTAAAAGACAAAGATTCAATCTTTTATTATTACAAAGAGCTGATTCGTCTGCGCCACGAATACCCTATTATAGTCTACGGAAAATTTGTTCCTCTTATGACTGACAGCGATACAATATATGCATATGAGAGAGTTTTGGACGGGCAGACACTCACCGTAGCCTGCAACTGGACTGACAAAGATCAGCCTTGCACGCTCTTTGATGAGCTTAACGGTGTCGAACTCATATCGAATTATAAGGAACATGAAAAAGGAACACTTAAACCTTTTGAGGCAACAGTAGTCCTTCATTGATTTTGGGGATGCGCAGGGCGAAACTTGTTTTTCTTTCATATTGACCGACCGTTCTCAAAATAGTATTCTATCCGGGAATGCTATTTTGAAACGGAGTTTTATATGTTTTCAATTAAAGAGTTTATCAAAAAAGAATTTGTCCTTTTTGCGGCTTTCGTCCTTGCTGTCGCATCATGTTTTTTTGTGCATCCGGACTTTACATATATAAGTTATATCGATTTCAGGACACTTGGCATTCTGCTTTCACTTATGATAATAATGGCAGGGCTCGGAAATCTTCTTGTTTTTCGAAGAATCGGCGAGTTTCTTGTATTCAAAATGAATTCCACAAGAAGTCTCGCCCTAATTTTTATCGGGCTCTGCTTCTTCTCAAGCATGTTTATAACAAATGACGTGGCACTCATCACCTTTGTACCTTTCACGGTGGTAACACTCACGGTTTCAAACAGAAAAGACCTGTTCATCCCCGTGATCGTCCTTGAAACCATCGCCGCAAATCTTGGCAGTATGCTGACACCTTTAGGCAATCCCCAGAATCTCTATCTATATTCATTGTCAGAGATGCCTTTTTTTGACTTTATTCTACTCATGTTGCCTTACAGCATTTGTTCCGCTGCGCTTCTTTTTTTTATGACTTTTTTGTATGTAAAAAATGCACCTGTCAAATTAAATGAAAAAACTAAATTCAAAACCACAAGAAGCGATACGCTAAAAATCTTTATGTATATCGTTTTGTTTGCCATATCCATACTTGTTATCGTAAGAATTGTTCCCTTTCAGGCAGGACTTGTAATCGTCTTGGCTTCGGTGTTTTTGTTCGACAAAAAGGTTCTCAAATGCCCGGACTACTCTCTGCTTTTTACTTTTATTTTTCTTTTTATTTTTATAGGAAACATAAAAAGGATCCCACTATTAAGTGAGATCCTAAATGAACTTGTAAAATTGAATGAAGTTGTCGTATCAGCCGTACTAAGTCAGTTCATAAGCAACGTCCCCGCTGCCATTTTGTGTTCGGGGTTCACCTCAGACATACCGGCTCTCATTGTCGGCACAAACCTTGGAGGTCTTGGAACACTCATAGCATCGATGGCGAGCCTTATCTCTTTCAAGCAATACATATCAACAGATAATTCCGATGTCAAAAAATACATGTCGGTATTCACATTTTTGAATATACTGTTTTTGATGGTGCTTTTGATATTGTATTTCTTGTCCTTACATTTTTAAAGGATGATTTGCTTTTACTTTTTCACTTTTACCGACTTAACATTAGACCATGCTCCGTAATAAGTGATTCCCGAAACCTTCTTGTAGGCTCTGATTCTTCCGTCTGTATCTTTGACTGTAAGTGTCTGTGTGATGCTCTTTCCGGTGTAGGCAACAGAGGAAGATTTTACTTTTACAGATTTGAGGGCTGTGGTAGTTGTGTACTTATATTTCCATTCATAAGACAAATACTTTGAAGTATCTCTGTTGTGCTGTTTAAGGTATAGATCTTCATATTGAGCGTAATCTTGCCACCGGCACTATACGAATCAGCCGGTCTTGTACAATTGAAATACCAATCGGCAGTCAGATTTGAATAGCCACAATCATCATTACAGCAATCA
>JAILHT010000142.1 GCA_024695665.1 Lachnospiraceae bacterium | reverse complement strand
TTTAAAAGTGATATAAAACTTAATGCGAAATAAAGACTCGTGGCACTCGATGTGGCACTCGGTCAGAAAGACATATAGCGAAAAGCCCATAAAATAAAGGTTTTTAAAGGAGATATAAGATAATATGAAACTAGGAATCGTCGGACTTCCAAATGTCGGAAAGTCAACATTATTTAACTCATTAACAAAAGCAGGAGCCCTTGCGGCAAACTATCCGTTTGCTACAATAGACCCGAACGTCGGCGTGGTAATGGTGCCGGACGAGAGAATAGAAAAACTCGGAGAGCTTTATCATACAAAGAAAGTGACACATGCGGTTATAGAATTTGTTGATATAGCGGGACTTGTAAAAGGAGCGAGCAAAGGTGAGGGACTTGGAAACCAGTTTCTTGCAAACATCAGAGAAGTAGATGCTATCATACATGTTGTACGTTGTTTTGAGGATACAAATGTTATCCATGTTGACGGAAATATAGGACCTGCAAGGGATATAGAGACAATAAATCTTGAGCTTATTTTCTCTGATATAGAGATTCTTGACAGAAGAATTGCAAAAGTTGCAAAGCAGGCCAGAATGGACAAGACACTCGCAAAAGAGCTTGAGCAGCTTGAGGCGATAAAAGCTCATCTCGAGGACGGAAAGATGGCACGTACATACGAGGTTCCGGATGACGAGGATTTGAGAACCTGGTTTGACAGTTACAATCTTCTTACTGCAAAGAAGACTATCTATGCCGCAAATGTTGCTGAGGACGATCTCGCAGATGACGGCAATTCAAATTCATTTGTTGCAGAGGTTAGAAAACTTGCCGCGGAGGAAGGATCGCAGGTATTTGTTGTATCTGCAAAACTCGAGGAGGAACTCTCTGAACTTGATGACGAAGAGAAGGCAATGTTTTTGGCAGACCTCGGTGTTGCTTCATCAGGACTTGATAAGCTCGTTGCTGCAAGCTATGACATATTGGGGCTTATCTCATTCTTAACAGCCGGAGAGGATGAGTGCAGAGCCTGGACTATAAAGAAGGGTACAAAGGCTCCTCAGGCAGCAGGAAAGATCCATACAGATTTTGAGAGAGGATTTATCAAGGCTGAGGTTGTAAATTATAAAGATCTTCTTGACAATGGAAGCCTCGCAGCAGCCAGGGAAAAAGGAATCGTAGGAATGGAAGGAAAAGACTACGTTGTAAAAGACGGAGACGTCATCCTTTTCAGATTCAATGTATAAAAAATAAAATTGAAGAACGTCTAATAATGCAGGAATCAGGGAACCTCGAAAACTCTTTCGCAGTTCCCTGTTTTTATGTATAATCTAAACTATTGAAAGCGGAGGAAAAACCATGGCGAAACTTAAAATAGAACATTTTATAGTAGGTCCTATTATGACAAATTGTTATTTTGCCATAAATGAGGAGACAAATGAAGCGTTAGTTATAGATCCGGGGGCAGCAGGGCAGGCTCTTTGCGAGAAACTTGAGGAGGAACATATCACTCCGGTAGCGGTTTTGCTCACACATGGTCATTTTGATCATGCGGACAATGCTGAGATGGTGGCGGATCATTTTGGAATAAAAATATATGTTCATGAAGCTGAGCGGGAGACCATGGCGAATCCTATGATAAACCTGAGCGGAACAATGGGAAGAACACCGGCAGCATATCGTGGAGATGTATGGGTTAAGGACAATGAGACGCTTGAGCTTGCCGGTTTTAAGATAAAAGTACTTTTTACTCCGGGACACACACCGGGTGGATGTTGTTTTTATCTTGAGGATGAGAAGGCTGTTTTTGTCGGGGATACACTTTTTAATGATTCCGTCGGAAGAACCGATTTCCCGGGCGGATCTGAGGCAACACTTCTTAGAAGCATAAAAAACAAACTCATGACCTTAGATGATTCCGTGAGTGTTTTTCCGGGACACAACGAGACTACCACGATAGGGGCGGAGAGAATGTACAATCCGTTCATAACGATGAGAATATAGATTTGGAATGATTTAATGATAGCAGTTATATTGAATAAGGCTGAGTACGAATATGATGTGCATTCGCTTGTGAAGGCTTTTTTTCCGGGCATTGAGGTAAATATCTATGCGCCGATACCGGATGAGAAAACAGGCACCGGTGCGAGAAGTATGGAAAAGCTTGAGGAGTTTTACCATGAAGCGGAGATCATCGTAGATTATGATTTCCAGGGGAATAAAGCCTGTGTTGCAATAAGAAAGACCGGACGAGACGAAAACGAAGCAGAGTGCAGTTTTGAGATAGCGTACGAAAACCGAAATGAAGCCAGAAATGTTTTAAAAGGCAATATTTACAAATTGCTTGCAGGTTATACAAAAAAGGAACTGCCGTGGGGGACGCTTACGGGAATAAGGCCGACAAAGTTTGCGCTAAATCTTCTTGAAGAGGGAAAAAGTGAGGCTGAGATAGCTGATTTTATGAGTGAGACTTTTTATACCTCAAAAGAGAAAACTATGCTTTCTTTGAAGGTCGCGACAAATGAGAAAAAACTCTTGGACAACCTGGATTTTCGGGACGGATACAGTCTTTATGTCGGCATACCTTTCTGCCCGAGCACTTGTCTGTACTGTTCTTTTACCTCGTATCCGATCACAAGATACAAAGAGCGACTGGATGACTATCTTTTAGCGCTTGAAAAGGAGTTGGCTTTCACAGCCAAATCGTGCAGAAACAAAAAACTGAACACCATTTATATAGGTGGAGGAACGCCGACGACGCTTGCTCCGGATGAACTGGACAGGCTGATAGGTTTTATAAAGAAAACATTCGATCTTTCGTATTGCAAAGAGTTCACGGTTGAGGCGGGAAGACCGGATTCAATCACAAGAGAAAAACTCGAGGTCATAAAAAAGCATGGAATTACGAGGATTTCCATAAACCCTCAGACAATGTGCCAGGAGACTTTGAATATTATAGGAAGAAAACATACCGTATTACAGACGCTGGATGCATACGAACTCGCCAGAGACATGGGTTTTACCAATATAAATATGGATATTATATTGGGGCTTCCGAACGAGGATGAAGATACGGTCAAAAGAACACTCGATTGGATGGAAAAAATAAATCCTGACAATCTCACCGTACATTCTTTGGCATTAAAGAGGGCAGCAAGACTCAATATTTTTAAGGATGATTACAAGGAACTCACTTTTGAAAATACAAATACCATTATGGGTATGACACAAAAGTGTGCATCAAATCTTAATATGGAACCTTATTATCTGTACAGACAGAAAAACATGGCAGGAAATTTTGAAAATGTAGGCTACGCAAAAGCGGACAAAGCTTGTATTTACAATATCTTGATAATGGAAGAGAAACAGACTATAATGGCATGTGGTGCCGGCGCATCAACCAAATTTGTTGTTGACGGCGAATCATACAGAATCATTGCTCAGAAGGATATTGATACATACATTGACAATTTGGACGAGCTTTTAAACAAAAAGAAACTTAAGATGGAGGAGCTTAAATGGCTTTAGTAAAAAAACCCGTTACAGGTATGAAGGATATTATGCCTGATGAGATGCTTATCAGAGATTATGTTACATCCGTGATTAAGGAGACATACAGAAGTTTTGGATTCACACCGATGGAGACACCTTGCATGGAGAGCATCACAAATCTCTCAAGCAAGCAGGGCGGTGAAAATGAGAAACTTATATTCAAAGTTTTAAAAAGAGGCGAAAAACTGAAACTTGAGGAGGCAAAAACAGAAGCCGATCTCGTGGATTTCGGTATGAGATATGATCTTACTTTGCCACTTTCAAGATATTATGCAAATCACGCAAACGATCTTCCAAACCCATTCATGGCACTTCAGATCGGAAATGTATGGAGAGCGGACAGACCTCAGAGGGGAAGATATCGTCAGTTCACACAGTGCGATATAGATATTTTGGGCGAGCCTAGCAATCTTGCGGAGATTCAGCTTATTCTTGCGACAACAACCACTTTGGGAAAACTCGGATTTGAGAATTTTGAGATAAGAATAAACGAGAGAAAGATTCTTAAAGCTATGGCATCTTACAGCGGATTTTCGGAGGATGCATTCGATGGGATATTTATCACTTTAGATAAGATGGACAAGATTGGAATAGACGGAGTAGCAGAAGAACTCAAAGCAGACGGACTCGACGCTGCTTCTGTAGACAAGTATCTTGCACTATTTAATCTCGTGGAGAAGAGTGAGAATACAGCAGAAGGAATGATAAAACTCTGTGATACGTTGGGAGAATTCCTTGAGGGCGGAGTAAAAGAAAACCTTACTGAGATTATAAAGACCGTTGAGAGCTGCAAGAGTGCAAAGTTTGAGATGGTATTCGATCCTACTCTCGTAAGAGGAATGGGATATTACACCGGAACAATTTTTGAGATTGCTATTCCTGAGTTTGGAGGAAGCTGCGGCGGTGGCGGAAGATATGACAAGATGATTGGAAACTTCACCGGAAATGATGTGCCTGCATGCGGTTTTTCTATCGGATTTGAGAGAATTATTCTTCTTCTTATGGAGAGCGGATTCAAGATTCCGAAACAGCCTAAGAAGGTAGCATATCTTGTTGAGAAAAAATATCCGGCAGACAAGCTTGCGGAAGTAATAGCAAAGGCAAATGCGGCTAGAGCCGAGGGAGAGAATGTTCTTATAGTAAGAATGAACAAAAATAAGAAGTTCCAGAAAGAGAAACTCACAAATGAAGGATATGATGAAATAATTGAATTTTTTAATTCATAAAAAACGTGATTAGTTACAAATGACATTTCTATTTTTTTGGATATAACGTCTAATTTACAGACACGGCTATAATTGATATTATAGTCGTGTCTTATTTTTAACTATTCAGGAATCTTTAATATCAGAGGGTTTATCACCCGTATTATCCTTTTTAGTGTTGGGGAGAAAACTAAATATGAAAGTGGCTTTTGTTAGCGGAAGGCATGCGTATCTTGCGGAAGGGGCAAATATGGCATTGGTTTGGTATTGCAACAATACGAATGTCAACGTGGAATGGTTGAGCAAGGAAGAGGCTGATAAAGCTGACATGATTTTGTTTTACACGGAGAATCCAAACGAGGATCTTTGGGATTTCGAATGTTGCAAGAAATACATCGGTATACCAAGATATTACCTCTTGGGGAATCTGGAGGAGAGCTGTATCGAGGAGAGTAAAAAGAGCATTTTTTATCATAGGCTTTCTGAGATACAGACAGGTTTTTTGAATTATATAAATCTTTTAAAAGAGGCATTTTATTACGGAAAGAGCAAACAGTTTATTAAAGCTGCCAAAAAGGGCAGTTACTATGAGAACGAATGGTTTAAGAGAGCGATAAGCAGGATAGTTTTTTCGCTTTTAAAGTATGGGGAGGTATATTATGGACGAAATTTTTAAACAGTACGGAAGCGCAATAATCACGGTTTTGTCGGTGACGGCAGTCATATCGATAATTGTACTTGTTATAGGTAATGACGCGAACAGCGAGGTATATAAGGCATTTACATCGCTTATAACTGGCTTTTTTACTAAAGCTGAGGCAGCTGCCACAGCAGAAGCCTTTGTAAATCTTAATTTGCCTGTAGCATAGGAGAGACAGATGGCGGAGCTTTATAACAGAGATGTTTTGGACAGCGATTTTTTTGGACCTTTATGGCCGTATATAAAGGATGTTCAGGTTACAGATATTGATTATAACGGTCGTGTCATTTGGATTACTTCGATAAATCATCCCAGGTATTTTGTTAAACCTGACAGGATAGGTATGAAGAAAATATTTGTGGAACAGTTTTCAGGAAGGATAGCAAATTGCGTCAGCAAACAGTTCAACAGGGCAAATCCTGTTCTTGAAGCATCGACGGAGACTCTCAGGATAACAATAATTCACGAGAGTGTCGCAAAAAGCGGGAGAACATTTTGCATAAGAAAATCCCCTCCCACGCTTAGATATACAAGGGAAGCTGCCGTGGCGGAAGGGTATTGCAGTGATGAAGCGATGGATTATCTGATTGACAGTGTGAAAAAGAAGAAAAATTTTGTTATATGCGGAGAACCGGGGAGCGGTAAGACAGAATTTGCAAAATTTCTGTCGCAATTTATAGATATAAGCGATCGTGTTGTGACTATTGAAGACACCAGAGAGTGGCATTACGGAACAATCAATCCAGGCGCGGATTTTGTTGAACTTACGGTTGGAAATGTGTTTACTTATTCGGATGCGCTTAAAACCTGTATGCGTTTAAATCCCGGATGGATAATGTTATCCGAAGCAAGGTCAACCGAGGCAAAATATCTTATCGAGGACTGGTCCTCGGGAGTCAAGGGGATAACTACAATTCACACGGATGATGTCAGAAAGATACCGGACAGGATTTTAAATATGATAGGTGATATTAGGGATGCGACCAGGCTTGTGAACAGTGTCTATGAGTATGTAGATGTTGGTATTCTCATAAAGAAACATGTCGATTCAAACGGAAGACAGTACAGGAAGATAGAACAGATAGCTTATTTTTCCAGGGAGTCCGGATGCAATAGGACAACGATGATCTATTCAAGCGAAGACGGTGATATAAAAACACAGTTTGTAGCGGAGGAGCCATATGAAGAGATTTGCAAGTGTTTATAATCCGGCGAGAATGATTCCGGCCATAAATGAGTATGGGTACAAGTTTACAGTGGTAAATACTGTTTTTGCATATGTTGCTGCGATGGTAATGACCTTTGCAATGACATATTTTTTGAAGGTGAAACCGGTTGGGATGATTGTGTGTGTTACTGTAGCGATTATTTTTTTGCCGGCTGTTATCACTTACTCCTACAGGACAATGTATGAACAGAGAAGGTTTTCTGATACATGTCTGTATGTGGAGCAACTTTTGTATGCATACAGAAACAGAGGAAATATTGTCGATGCACTCGAGGAGACGGAGAGGGTTTTGCCGGAGAGATCCGCGATGAAGGAATGTGTGAGAGAAGCGATAGAACACATTTTGTATGATTATTCGGATGAGAGTGTAACAAAAAACGGATTGGAAATTATTGAGAAAAGCTATGATTCCTCAAAAATAAGGACAGCGCATGCATTCATAATGAGAATGGAACAGGTTGGGGGAGACATGTCTGCCGGGGTTGCGATTCTGCAGAAGGACAGAGCTGTTTGGCAGAAGCAGATTGTTTTATTTCAAAAGAAGTGTATGACTTCAAAAAGAAATACTGTAATAGCTATGATTATTACTCTTTGTATGTGTGCTTTTACACCGGCAATTATGCAAAAGAGTGTTCAAAATATAAGGATTCAGGAAAATATTGTTTATCAAGTCTCTTCGGTGGTTCTTGTAATTTTGTTTTTGACTATTTATGTTTTCCTTTTAAAGAAAATGTCATTTGGAATGTTGGAGAAGAAAAGCACTCTGTCCGAGGAGGAAGCATTCAGACTTCATAAACGTGTGACGGAAGGAAAGGATGACATAGGGAAAAAGCTGGCTGTTTCCAAATTGAAAAGAAATATAATAAAAGATTTTCCTATTTGGTTTATCGATGTTTCAATTCGACTTCAGACAAATAATGTGAGAGTTGCCATTATAAATTCTTATGATGAGGCACCGAATTCGATAAAACCGGCATTGGCAGAGCTTAGAGACGATCTGGCGTTTGCGCCGGAGGAAGCATGGCCTTACAGAAAATTCATGAAGGATTACGAGATCTCTGAGATTGGCGCCGCTATGGGTATGTTATATTCGATTTCAAGCGGAGGAGGCTTTGAAGAAAAGGTTCAGCTTGAGGAGATTTTGAACAGAAATGTAGAGATTGGTTCCGCGGCGGAGGAAATCTATTATGAAGATCTACTTGGCGGAATGTACGGTATTTTTCTGGTTCCGGCTCTGGCAGGAGCGGGGAAGATGCTTATTGATATGACATTGGTTTTATTTGCTTTTTTGAATTTTGCGTAGGGAGGAATTATGGAGCTGGTAATAAAGACGTTTCTGGGATTGTTTTTTATGCTTTTGCTCATGACGGGAGGTATCTCGCTTATCTCTGCACAGACAACGGCAGAGAATGCCAGAGATTTTAAGAATATGGTCCTGACGGAGATTTTGGACAGTGAGTATGACGCTGATACCATAAATTATTATGTGACAATGGCAAATGATATGGCATACGATCTGACGGTGATTCTTAAAAATCAAAAGGGAGATTTGTATACAGTAGATGTATCAAACCCTGCAACAGTGGATATGACCGCAGAAGTCACGGAAACCTATCTGAAAGTGAAGTATCTTTATGAGATACCTTTTATTGGTATGACAATGGAGAATTCTATATATTCTTATGCATGAGGGGGACTAATGAAAAACATTATGGATGAATTTGGCGAATCACTGTTTTATATATTGGTTGGAACAGGAATGATTTCCTGTATAGCGGGTATCATGAAAACAGCCGAATTCTTTTGACAACATAAGAACAGGAGTTTTATTTATGAGTGAAATATTATATGAGTACGGAGAGCAGATTATTGCTGTATCGGGAGCAGTGCTTTTTATAGGTGTATTCAAGTATCTTTGTGAAAATGATATTGGAGCCTTGTATTCACTGTTTGCTGATATTTGCAGAGTGTGTTTATAGTCAGATGTTGAAAGCAGGAGAAAAATATGGATGTACTAATAAGGGAATATTCCAAGGTTATTCGTGCGGCGGTTGTGGCTACTTTGATTTTTGTTTTTGTCACTTCTGCAGGAAAAGTATATACCTACAATTTGATTTCCGATTTTTTAACAGCATACACAAATAGAATAGATACGGAATCTGCATGTGTGAAAGATAATGGTGTCCATTCTTCGACTCGTAGCAAAATGATAAATGAGTTCACAAACTCGGTTCATGTTTTAAAGAGACATTTTGAAGTCGGAGATACAGTTTTTATAAAAGATATCTTCTTTTCGGATATATGTGAGAATCCGGGGATAGTCGTTTTTGAAGTGACAGATCCGAACGGGGATATCATAACGGTGGATACCTCGGAAAAGATTACATTTACGGAAGCCGGAAAATATTCCATATGTGCAAGGGCGGTGAATGCAAAGACCGGCGTTATGGGGAGAAAGACAACCTTTTGTCTTGCTGTGTCTCCTGCTGTCTGAAAAGGGGTGTTATGAAACAGATTATATACGGAGGAATAAATCTTTTTACGGTTGTAATGTTTTTTGTTCTGATAGCTTCAGTAGGAGCAGCATATATCAGAGGAAGAGAAGCCGGGGAACTTGTATCTCAGGCACTTTATGTCACGGCTTCCGATGCCATAAACGAGGAGAGATTGGAGCCGTATTCGAAAAAAGCATGGGTTTCGGATTTCCTTGAAAATATAATAATTGCCGCAGATGATGAGATCGGATTACATGTAGAAGTGCTCTCACTTGATGAGAATAAAGGCATAATGTCTTGTGCGGTGAAAGAAGAATATTCGTATGCCAACGGAACTAAAGGGGAACGGGAAGGAAAAAGAACTGTTATTATCGACAAAGAAAAAGTATTAAGTGATCCTCTATACTCTTTGAGTTTTCATATGATTGTCCCGACGAATTTGGGAGAGAAGGATACCATTGTGAACTCTTATAGGTTAAAAGAAGGAACTTATTGCATTATGGACAACTTTCCTGAAATAGAAGGTTGCTGGCTTGAAAAGGTCTGTTTTGCGGATGGAAAAAAAGCTGAAGTGAAAGAATATGAAGGACAGAAATATGTAGTCGACAGTAGCGGAGAGAGGATAGGAATATATGAGGATATAGATTTATATGGTATTTACAAAACTGAATAATGTCAGATATATGATAAAAATCGCGGTAATGCTTATTTTAGGACTCTTATTGGTATTTGCGGGGACAAAGGATATTTTTGCGGATGTATATTCTGCCGAGGAGGCGGATCGTGTACTCGTTTTGAATAGCGATGCTTCAGCCGCTACAAAGGATTTGGATCTAGTGGAATATGCTGATGATGAGGTAACTGTTTTGCAGTATGAAAGCGGGAAAGAACTAGAGGAAGCTGTGATTACGTTTGAAGACGAAGGAATAGAGGTCGAGAAGAATGAGATATTTGTAATCGCGGATGATGAAGCTTCTGTATATGCTGAAGATATAAGTATCGACACGTATAGTTCTTATAAGGATGTGGAACTTTCCGGAAATGGTCCGACAATAGCTGTTATTGATACAGGATATGATTTTTCGGGAGGAGTATTTGGCGACAGAGTTGAAGAAGGAGTGGATTTTAGCGGTGGTGAAGATGTAAATGACAATAACGGTCATGGAACAGCGATAGCCGATATGATACTTCAACATACCGGGGAGAGCGTGAAAGTCTTGCCTGTAAAGGTTGCGGACGCCTCCGGAAGAGCGACTCTTTTTAACATCTATATGGCAATAGATTATTGTATTGAGCGGAAGGTCAATGTCATAAACATGAGTATGACCGCTTACAAACCGATTGAGAGCGACATCATAAATGAAGCAATAAAAAGAGCAAAAGACAACAATATCGCTGTCATAGTTGCTGCCGGAAACAATTCATCTCCGGTTAAGGATTATTCTCCGGGAAACTGTGAGTATGCTGTTACGGTAGCTGCCTGTGACGAAAACCACAATCTCTGTGATTATTCAAATTACGGGGAGGAAGTCGATCTTATGGCAGCAGGTTCATATGGAAGCATGACAGGAACATCGGTGTCGGCTGCGTATGTGAGTGTTTTTTATGCTCAAATGTTGCTTATGAATAGTGAAAGGACACCGGATGAGTTGTATGAGTTTGTGAAATCCGGAGCAGATGTCGGAAATAACAATGGAACGCTTGAGAATAAGGTTATTACAACACAGGGGATAGAGAGTGCTTTTGAGTGTGGGGTATGCGAATCGGCAAAGCTTTTTACCATCGATTACAGAAGTGTGAGCAATGAATATTTTGATGAACTTATAGCAAATACTCCGGAGGCAACAATCAGAAGATATCTATTGAACCTGAGTGAGGAAGAACGAGCGGATCTTATGAGCAGGAATACCATACTCGGAGGGGAAAACAGCGGATATACGGTTATTGAAAACGTTTCGGAGGACAGCGAGAGCGGAGTGTTAAAAGAATATAATTCTTATATGGATTATCTTCTTCAGAACGAGTTTGAGACGCAGTGGTACTGTTCTTCATCAACCAAGACGGGGTATTTTTATATAAATTATAAAGATGAGACGACCGGAAAGAATTACAGACAAAAAATATCTGTAAAGCTCAAAGAACTTCCGACCGCAGAAGGAAACAAAAAGGCAAAGGTAACTGTTAGCGATACACAGGCACCAAAGAACGGCTCGGTGGGATATACCTTGAATAAGGCTGAGATAACAAAGGGATTGGAGACGAATTATGTTTATCTTGGAATCAAATTCAAACTTAACATGGGTGATGTGTCCCATTACAGACTGACAGCCGAGAAAGATAAAGACACAATCGATGAGCAAAACGGCGGAGGCGGAGTTATCAGTATTGATGATAAGTCTAAAGTTGAATGCACGGGAAATAAAAATGTTATTGATGAGGTTGTTTTTCAGATAAGTTTTCACAACATGGGCATAAGCGTAACGGGTCAGGAGGCTGATACCAAAAAGCACGGTTCTATGACAGTCAGGGGAGAGAAGTGTTCTTCGTCGTGGAAATATCAGAAGGCGGATTCTATTGAAAACGGAAAAAGAGTGAATATTTGCAGCGGATGCAATAAGGCGATTGAAACCGAGTACTTGAATTGGATAGAACAAATGAAACAGAAATCCGACGGATCTTATACGGATGACAGCGATTATTTAAAAAAGCTGAATATGGACGGCAGTTCATTTAAGGATAAAAAGAGTTCGAATTATTATGCAAAAGGTGAGCTCATAGAAGGCTATACTGCAAAATTTGATAATTCGGTATATATAACATCAAAACTTGATACTGTAAAAGCGACATCCGCACCGACAGGACATATACTAAAGGTTGCAAGAAAGAGATACAATGTTGTATACAACGGAAATGGGGCCACATCCGGAAGCATGGCTAAAGACAGCTTTTATTTTAATCAGAGCAAACAACTGACGGAAAACAAGTATTCCAGAAAATATGTTGTTACTCTCAATGCTAACGGTGGTGTTTTTTCAGATAAAAAGGAAGTCCATACGAGTAATGCGGCATATACTTTTTCAAAGTGGGCCACTTCATCAACGGGGAGTGGAGTGGCATACAAGAATATGGAAAAAGTTAAAAATATAATACTGTCCGGTACCGACAAAGCGATAGGAGAGATTGAAGACGGAAAGAGTATAAACCTGTACGCTTATTGGAGCGGAGGAGAGATTTCACTTCCGACGGATGTCACAAAAATGGGATATACGCTGTTGGGATGGGCTGAAAAAAAGGACTCCCAAACTGGAACAAAGGGTAAATACAAACCATTAAAAAACATCACCCTATATGCCATATGGAAACCGAGAGTATCAAAGATTATATTTGACAACTGTAAAAGTAAGGATGATATGGCAGAAGAAGGAACCAAAAGTGTTTATCAGCATTATTCTGTAGGATATTTTAGCGATTCTGCCGTGAAGAAAAAAATTGAAAAAGATATTATAACTATTCCGGGTAGAGCGTCAAAAGAGACCTTTAAATACAAAAAAGCATACGAAAAGTCGGAGTATGGTATTCCTGTGACAGAGACAGAAATCGAGATTCCATTGGAAAGAGAGTATATATTTGAAGGCTATTATACAAAAAAGAATGGATCGGGATATGAGATTTGCGATTCGAAAGGAAAGCTTAGAGACAATATCAACAATGCAGGTAAGTACAGATACTTTGAGTCGAACACGACTGTCTATGCATCATGGAAGAAAGAAAATGTTGTAGTATTTGACAATGGGCTCTGCGACGGTGATCTGATGTCAGAGTCAGATGTCAAATTGCCGGATGCGATAAGCTTTGAAGGGGATGAGATTCAAATAGCATATACAGAACCGGAAATAACCGATGAAATCATGAAGAAGGTGTACCGCTTCAAAGGGTGGAGTACCGATCTCTATGGCTCCGATATTGTATTGGATTCCAAAGATAAAAACGTTTATAGTTTCAATGGGAAAAAAGATCTTGTGTTGTATGCTGTATGGGAAGCACCCCTGGGAATAAAATATCATGGAAATGGCTCAGCAGGAGATGACTATGTCATCAGTAATCTGTCTGTGTTTAAAGATATAGAGATTTCCGGGAATGATAGATTGTATCTTGAAACTATGGGACTTTCCGATGACAATCTGTTTGTTAAAGAAAATTATGTGTTTATGGGATGGAGAGCAGTAAAGCGTCCGGAAGATATAGACAAAAACATCTCTGATGTTAAAGTCTTTATCGGTGGAGAGGTTCTTCATCCAAGGGATTTGATAACTGAAGCATATGAAAGCGGCGCTATTGAGTATTCTGATGACTGCACTTATATAAATCTATATGCATACTGGGATGCAATTCCTGTTTTGACAACGGAGGATGCATGGTTTTCCGTTGAGGAAGGTTTGAATATAAGTGAGGAATATATCTTTTCAAATACTGTTATTAATGCTTTCGACGAGGAGAAAATATCAGAGTCGAATCCCGAGGGAAGACTTGAATATCCAAAGAATATCAGGGTACTTCATCTTGATGTTCAAACGATAAAAAAATATGCTGCGGCAGACGAGGATTTTTCTGTTACAATAGTTATTGAAGCCACGGATGATGTGAAAAATACAGTCACCGAAAGTGTCACACTTCATTTTGTGAGCCCGGGGGAGGAGCTTACTTATTCAAAAGAAAGGGTAAGATTTATATCCTCGAAATATATCAATACCTTGGATGAAAATTCGATATGGAAAGAGGCCGCTTATAAGGAAATTCTCTATGATACTCTTGAAAAAAAGGGAGATGCAATCTATGAATTTGATTTTTCAAAAGAGCAGATTGCGGATATAAAACTATATCTGAGCAGCGAGGGTAATTTAAAGACGGAAAAGAAGCTTATCGAGTTCTTTGAAAGGTATTTGAACACAGGGCAATAGGCAGATTATGAAAGAATAAAGCTATGCTTTAAGAAAATGGAGGTCATTATGAAAGTATTTTGTTATGACAGATGCACTACCTGTAAGAAAGCACTTAAATGGTTGGATGAAAAGAAGGTAAAGTATGATCTTGTGGATATCAAGGGAGATCATCCTGACAAAAAGATTATTGAGTCAGCATACAAAATGAGTGGTTTGCCACTCAAGAGGTTTTTCAATACCAGTGGACAGTTGTATAGAAGTATGGAGTTATCGAAAAAGTTAAAAGATATGTCCGATGACGAACAGCTTGATCTTTTGGCTTCGGATGGAATGCTTGTCAAAAGACCTTTTGTGATAGGTGAAGATTTTGTCCTTCTTGGCTTTAAGGAAGAGGAGTGGGCAGAACGATTAAAAAAATAAAAAGCAGATAACTAT